>URTW01000043.1 GCA_900550815.1 uncultured Collinsella sp. | reverse complement strand
CAGGCGGCGGCTGTGTGTGGGCTGTTTGCTGTTGGCGGTGCCATGCGGCGCGCACTTGTCTTTGGCTTTAGCCTGGCGTTGCTCTTGTTCCTGTTGTCGGTGTCGTGCAGCACGCACTTTATGGACGTGGCACGCAGCCGCCACCCCAAGTCGATGGTGCTCGCAAGTTCGGTTGAGCCCATGGCGTTTAACGTCGGCATCTCGTTTGGCACTGCGGTGGGCGGCGCCGTGGTAAGCGGAGTTGGCATTGCATACGTAGGCGCGGTTGGTGCCGTGTTCTCGCTTGTGGCCTGGGCTCTTACGCTGGTGACGATTAAGTTGGCTCGCTGGGAACGCAAGAGGGCGATGGCGCAGGCGTAGATGCGATACTCGAGCTCGATGATGGCGATCGAAAGGAAACCGCATATACAACGTGTACTGTTTATCTGCTATGGAAACATCTGCCGCTCGACGATGGCCGAGTCGGTGTTTACCGAGCTCGTGCGCCGCGCTGGGCGCGAGGCGGAGTTTGCCATCGATTCCGCGGCGACCTCGACCGAGGAGATCGGCAACCCGCCACACCACGGTACCGTTGCCAAGCTACGCGAGGTCGGGATTCCCGTCGTCGCACATCGCGCACGTCAGGTGCGTCGCGCGGAGTATGGCGACTGGGACCACATTGTCTATATGGACGACGAGAACGCCCGCGCCCTGTACCGAATTTTTGGGAAGGACCCCGATGGCAAGATCTCGCGCCTGCTCGATTGGACCGATCGCCCCGGCGACGTGGCCGACCCCTGGTACACCGGCAATTTCGACGCCACCTACCGCGATGTACTCGCCGGTTGCACCGCCATGCTCGAGCAGCTGTAGGCGCTCGGGCGGCGCGGGCACACGGGCCACGCCATCGGCATAAAACGAGCGTGGATTTTCTCCCTTTGAGCGTTCAAGCGCGCTCTAAACGGGAGAAAATCCACGCTCATGAATGTGACAAAGGGACTGCCCCTTTGCCACATCCGGGACTGGCCCTAGACCGGCTTGACCTCCAGCTTTATCCCCTCGGCGCAGGAGTCGCCCAAAACATCCGAAAGGGCCCAGGTCGCATATAGCGGCAAATAGAGAACCGCTCCGTTGCGCTCAACGTTGCCTCTCGAGAAAACAATCCCGAGCCTTACGCCATATTCAGCCGTATCAAGCACATGACCGAGCGCAGCGTGCGCGTGGTAATAGGAGCCCGATTTAACCTCGATCGGAACAGCCGTCCCATCCGGCCCATCGACCACAAAGTCCACTTCACCGCGCTTTTTTGTCTGATAGTAGTAAAGCTGGCGATTTTGGGCAGCCAGCTGCTGGGCCACCACGTTTTCGTAAATGCCGCCCAGATTGGGCTCCTTGCTATCAAGATACGCCGCTTGGGCGACTCCAACGGGGTAGCGCGCCATCAACATGCCCGTATCCGATTGGTATAGCTTGAACTGCGATGGCCGTGCCGTCTTGAGCAGGGGCGACTTTGGCTCGGTTACGATATCGGCTTTGAGAGCAACGCCGGCATCGACAAGCCAGACAAAATCTCGCTGGTACTTCTCATAATGCGCCTTGGGGTCAATGGAATTGAGCACGAAACGCTTGTGTTCGCCCTCAAGCATAATGGGGAGCTGATCGTAGATGCTCTGCACCTGAAGGGCACGCCCGCTTGCATACTTGGAAATATCCCGTCGGTACTGTTCGTTGAGCTCGGACTGTAGCTGACGAACAGAGGCAAGGTCGCCCTGCGTGTCACGGAAACGCTGCACGACCTCCGGCATTCCGCCGACAACGGTATAGGTCCTGAAGTTTGCCATCATCGCGTCATGAATGTAATCAGGAATGGGCCTCTCGCTGATACACGCGTCACGTATCGTTTGGCGAGCCCCCTCGCTCACCCCGGTTGCCCAGCAAAACTCCTCAAAATCGAGCGGGAACATCCTAAGCTCGTGGACATACCCCACGGGATAGGACCTGACGCCCTTGAACTGAGTCCCGAGCATTGACCCCGAAAACGCCCAGCGGCACCTCCCGTCCTCAACAAGGAACTTTGCCATCGTCATGATGTCGGGGGCCTCTTGGGCCTCATCGCTAAACACGAGCGTTTTGCCTGGTGCAATCGACTTTCCCGAAAGAAGCGTCACCCTGCTGATGAAATCATCGGCATCCCGCGCCTCGAGAAGAGCATCTTTTGCCTGGCGATTTTCCATGAGGTTAAGCTCGATGTAGGTTGCATGGTTGGCTTTGCCAAATGCGCGAATCGAATAGCTTTTGCCGATCTGGCGAGAACCCGTGATGAATAAGGCCTTTTGCTCGGTAGACTTCAGCCAACGCTCCAGCTCTGCCGCTATTTTCCTACGCAGCATAGGCTCTCCCCTCAATATCATCGAATGAAATGCAGAGTTTATATACTTGATTATCGATGAAATGCAGAGTTTTTAGAACCTAAAATCGGCTGAAATGCAGAGATTTGATATTACAAGCATAATAGAAGGAGCACCATCGGCGAATGTGACAAAGGAACTGTCCCTTTGTCACATTGCGCTCAACTACTCGTCGACGATCTCGGCGAGCCAGACGTTGAGGGTGTCGACCTCGGGGCAGCAGAACTTTGCCGTACCGGGCTCGTTGCCGGGCACGGTTCCGCCATAGCGCAGGATATCGATATAGGGAAAGCCCACATGGCAGGCCATGGCGCACATCTTGCCGCGGTCTCGGTCGAAGTCAAAAACGTCGCCCGGCTTGTGACCGTGGTGGCAGCGGCACGCACCCAGCTGGTCCACGCAGCTCACGCGGATACACGGACGCTTGCCACGCGGCGCGCCGAGCGGCCTGTTCTCGTCCGCAGGCTTGACGCCGCCCTCGCCAGCATTACTCATGGTCAATCACATCCAGGCAGGCCTCGATGGGAAGGCCGGCGGACTTATCCTCCTGGTCGGCATTGCGCTCGATAAGCTCCGCTACCACGCGCATGGCATCGGACGTCGCGCGCTGCAGACTCCAGCCTGCCATAACGCGGCCGACGAGCACCGCCGAGAACGTGTCGCCCGTACCCGGGAAATAAACCGGAATGAGCTCAAAGGGAATCGTGAAGTACTCCCCCGCCACATGGTCGTAACCGATAACCGCGTTCGTGCCATTGACCACGGCGCTCGTAATGACCACCGACTTGGCACCCAGCTCGCGCACGGCGTCCACAAGGGCGCGGGCCTCATCGGGCGTGATCTGCTCTGCAATAGGCGTATCGGCGAGCAGACAGGCCTCGGTGTAGTTGGGCACCGCGTAGTCTGCGCACTCCAGCAGGTGCCGCATAAGGCCAATCGTGGACTCGGGCACACCGGCATAGAGCTTGCCGTTGTCGCCCATGATGGGATCGACGAACACCTTGGTGCCCTTTTGCGCGCGGCGGTGGCAAAAGTCCGAGATGATACGCGTCTCTTCCTCGGTCACGATAAAGCCGGTCGAGATGGCGTCGAACTCAAAGCCGAGCTCCTCCCAGATGGCGAGGCTCTGGCGCACGTACTCGGTGGTGTCGTGGATGTAGAACTTAGGGTAGTTGAGCGTATCGGAAACGAGCGCCGTCGGCAGGTTATGGATACGGTAGCCCATGTGCGACAGCACCGGCAGCATGGCGGAAAGCGCGACCTTGCCGTAGCCGCACATATCGTTGATCAGCAGCAGCTGAGTGTTCTTCATGAGGGTCTCCCTTGGTTCGGGCACGGCGCAGCAGCGCCACAGTGCGACTAAGTGTAGCGCAGGAGGCGTTGTGAGCGGTCGCCAGGGTCGCGAAGAGCGCATTGTTGCGGAAAGGTTTCGGAAATGGGGGGCATAGGCCTTGTGGCCATGCCCGACGATTGAACGCCAGATTGCCGCTTAGGAGCGTTTGCAGCGTCGAGCCGTTACGCGGTTTGGCAAAACCGCGTAACCACTAGTTTGGTACCTTGACATTGATTTCTTATGCTCCTAGATTAGTTAGGCACAAAACAATCCCTCTACCTAACTAAAGAAAGGAGCGAAGCTTAGATATGTGTGATGAACCACTCGTCCTTCCGCATGAGCCCGGCGGTGACCCGTCGCAACCGGTAGACATACCCGAAGCGGTCAGCGCCGAAGACAAACTCGCCAAGCGCATCCTGAGCGGCCTGGGCTTTTGCGGCCATTACATGCATTTTCATGGCGGAGGCGTGTCCGGCAAGGCGCCCATCATCTGCCTGCTGGCCAAGCAACCCGGCGGCGAGATGTCGCAGCAGGAACTCGGCATGCACTTCGACCTCAAGCCGGGGTCCCTTTCCGAGATCCTATCCAAGCTCGAAATGAACGGCCTCATTGAACGCAGCCGTAACCCCAAGGATCGACGGCAACTCACCATTCGCCTGACCGAAACCGGCCGGGAAAACGCCCGCATCGACCAGGCAGCCCGCAATCGCTTTAGAGAGCAGGCCTTTAGCGCGCTCACCCACGACGAGCGCGAGGACCTCGCCGAAATGCTCGAGAAAATCCGTGTAACCTGGGAGGAACTGGATGATTAAAACCCTCATGGGCAGCATCCGCGACTATATGAAAGTCACCGTTGCCACGCCGTTGCTCGTGCTTGGCGAGGTGCTCTGCGAGATGCTGATTCCATTTATCACCGCCAACCTGATCGACGCCATCAAAGACGGCGCCACCGTAGCCGAGATGCTTCCCACCGCGGGCTTTTTGGTGCTCATCGCGCTGACGTCGCTTGCTTTTGGTGCCGCCGCCGGCGTCACCTGCAGCCATGCGAGCTGCGGCTTCGCCAAGAACCTGCGTCACGACCTGTTCTACAAGATCCAGACGTTCAGCTTTGCCAACATCGATGAGTTCTCGAGCTCCTCGCTCGTCACGCGCCTGACCACCGATATCAACAACGTGCAGCAGGCCTTTATGATGATCATCCGTATTGCCGTGCGCGCGCCGCTGGTATTGATCTTCGCCTTTACCATGGCGTTTATCATGGGCGGCAGCGTTGCCATGGTCTACCTGGTCATCATTCCGCTGCTGGGCTTTGGACTGTTCTTTATCATCTTTAAGGTTCGCCCCATCTTCTCGCGCGTGTTCCACAAGTACGACGCCCTTAACGAGTCCGTCGAGGAAAACGTCACCGGCATGCGCGTGGTCAAGAGCTACGTGCGCGAAGACTTTGAGAAGGAGAAGTTCGCGACCGCCGCGCGCGACGTCCAGATGGACTTCACCCGCGCCGAGAAGCTGCTCGCCTTTAACAACCCCATGATGAACATCTGCGTCAACGGCGCATTTGTCGTCATCATCTACCTGGGCTCCAAGCTCATCATCACGAGCCAGGGAACGCTGTTCGACGTGGGCCAACTCTCCTCGATCTTTACCTATGGCTTCCAGATCCTCATGAGCCTGATGCAGCTGTCGATGATCTTTGTCATGGTGACCATGGCCGACGAATCGGCACACCGCATTACCGAGGTGCTGGCCGCCGAGCCCACGATCGCCGATCCCGCCGAGCCTGTGCTCGAGGTTGCCGACGGTTCCATCGACTTTGACCACGTGAGCTTTAAGTATTCCGCGCATGCGAAGCGCCAGGCGCTCGACGATATCGACCTGCACATTAAGAGCGGCGAGACCATCGGCATCATCGGCGGCACCGGCTCGGCCAAGTCCACGCTTGTAAACCTCATCGCCCGCCTGTACGACGCCACCGAAGGCACCGTGCGCGTGGGCGGCGTGGATGTGCGCGACTACGACTTGGACGCTCTGCGCCACCAAGTGGCCATGGTATTGCAGAAAAACGTGCTGTTTAGCGGCACGATTGCCGAGAACCTGCGTTGGGGCGACCCGAACGCCACCGACGAGGAAGTCCGCGAGGCGGCACATCTGGCCTGCGCCGATGAGTTTGTCGACGGCTTCCCCAAGGGCTATGACACCTGGATCGAACAGGGCGGCTCCAATGTTTCCGGCGGTCAGAAGCAGCGCCTGTGCATTGCGCGCGCCCTGCTGCGTCGCCCCAAGATCTTGATCCTGGACGACTCCACCAGCGCCGTCGACACCAAGACCGACGCCAAGATTCGCGCAGGGTTGGCAAGCTATCTGCCCAACACGACCAAGCTCATCATCGCCCAGCGCATCAGCTCCGTGCAGGACGCCGATCGCATCATCGTCATGGAGGGCGGCCGCATCGCGCAGATCGGTAACCACGACGAGCTGCTTAAGACGAGCGAGATCTACCGCGAGACCTTTACCTCGCAAAACAAGATGTCTGCCGAGGGCGAAGGGGCCGTCGAGGCCGACACCGAGGCATCCGTAACGCAAGCTCAAACCCAGGAAGGAGGCGAGGCACATGAGTAAGGCAACGACCGCCGAGCGCGCGCTCAACCGCAAGGGTGGCACCATGTCGCGCCTCATCAAGACGCTCTTTGGCTTCTACCCCGTGCTTTTGCCCCTCGTCGTCGTCGGCGTGGTACTCTGCGCCATCATCAACTCCATCGGCGCGACCTTCCTTCAGAGCGCTCTGCAGATTATTAGCGAATCGTGGCAGTCGGGCGATTGGGAAGCCGCACAGCCCAAGATCGCACAGCTCGTGACCACCCTCGCCTGCATCTACGGCGTCGGCATCCTGTCCTCGCTGTTCTGGAACCGCGCCATGGCCATCGTTACGCAAGGCTCGCTGGAGAAGCTGCGCGAGAAGATGTTCAACCGCATGCAGGACCTGCCGATTCGCTACTTCGACACGCACCAGCGCGGCGACATCATGAGCCACTACACCAACGACATCGACACGCTGCGCCAGATGATCAGCCAGTCGCTGCCCAACCTGCTCATGACGGTCATCGTCATCGCCACGGTGTTCTTTATCATGCTGTACTACAGCGTGTGGATGTGCCTGGTCATTGTGGCGGGCGTCGCCTTTATGACCTTTATGACCAAGCTGCTCGGCTCCAACTCCGCGCGTTTCTTTATTGCGCAGCAGACCGAGCTCGGCGTGGTCGAGGGCCATATCGAGGAAGTCATGAACGGCCAGAAGGTCGTCAAGGCATTCTGCCACGAGTCTGCCGCCGAAGCCGATTTTGACGAGCGCAACGAAAAGCTCTTCGAGGTCTCGCAGAAGGCCAACATGTACGCCAACATCCTCATGCCCATCCTTATGAACCTGGGTAACCTGCTCTACGTGCTGGTCGCACTGGCCGGCGGCATTTTCCTGGCGCTGGGCGTGCCTAACCTGAGCATCTCGGGCATGGCGTTGTCCATCGCCGTCGTGGTGCCGTTCCTCAACATGACCAAGCAGTTCTGCGGACAGATCGGTCAGATCTCGCAGCAGATCAACGCCGTGGTCATGGGCCTCGCCGGCGCCGACCGCATCTTTGAGCTCATCGACGAGAAGCCCGAGACCGACGAAGGCTACGTGACGCTCGTCAACGCGCAGGTGAACCCCGATACTTGGCAGCTCGAGGAGGCCGACCACCACACCGGCATGTGGGCATGGAAACATCCGCACCGCGCAACCGGCGAGATCGAGTACGTGCCGCTGCGCGGCGACCTGGTCATGGACAACGTCGACTTTGGCTACACGCCCGACCACGAGGTGCTGCACGGCGTGTCCGTGTTTGCCAAGCCGGGCCAGAAGGTCGCGTTTGTCGGCGCCACCGGTGCCGGCAAGACGACCATCACCAACCTCATCAACCGCTTCTACGACATCGCCGACGGCAAGATCCGCTACGACGGCATCAACGTCAATAAGATTCGCAAAGCAGATCTGCGCCGCTCGCTGGGCGTGGTGCTGCAGGACGTGAACCTGTTCACCGGCACCGTGATGGATAACATCCGCTACGGCAACCTGGACGCTACCGACGAGGAGTGCATCGCGGCGGCCAAGCTCGCGGGCGCCGACGACTTTATCACCCGCCTGCCCGACGGCTACGACACGATGCTCACCGGCAACGGCGCACAGCTGTCGCAGGGCCAGCGCCAGCTGATTTCGATCGCACGTGCTGCCGTCGCCGATCCGCCGGCAATGATTCTGGACGAGGCCACGTCGAGCATTGACACCCGCACCGAGGCCATCGTGCAGGCGGGCATGGACAAGCTCATGGAGGGCCGCACGACGTTTGTCATCGCGCACCGCCTGTCCACCGTGCGTAACTCCGACGCGATCATCTGTCTGGACCACGGCCACATCATCGAGCGCGGCAACCACGACGAGCTGATCGCCAAGCGCGGGTATTACTACCAGCTCTATACCGGAGCGTTTGAGCTGGAGTAGCTCAAAACAGCCCCTACGCTCCCTACGGACCTCCCCGAGGGAGACGGGGTGTTTACTCCGTGCTCAAACATTCTCGCTTCGCTGCGAAACTGCGCGCGGAGCAAACACCCCGTCTCCCTCGGGGAGGTCCTACGTACACAGTTTTTTCTCGCAGCCTGAAAAGAAGTGGTGAGGCCCTGGCCATTTGGCCAGGGCCTCATTTTGTAAGGAGTCAAAAAACCCGTCCCAAATGAGCTACTTGAGAAGTTGGGCCATGGCGTTGACGAATTTTTGGACTTGGAGGGTGGGCTCGAGCGGGTAGTGCAGAAAGACTGGCACCTCGCGACCGCATAGGAACGGCACGCCCACAAAGGCAGGGTGCACCCCCGACCATGCGCCGCAGGTAAGCACCGCGTCGCCCTTTTCCTCTGCCTCGTTAAAGAGTGCAAAGTCAAAGCTGTCCACGTCGATCACGTCAACGCCGCCGTCGGCCAGAAGGTCGATGCGCAGGCTGTCCATTGCGTCGTTGCCGTGACGGAGCACGCGCAGGCGCATGCCCTCCAAGTCGGCAACCGTAATGCGTGTCTTGCGCGCCAGCGGGCTCGTGCGCGGCACGTCGATATAAAACGGCACGTTGACAATGCGGAACTTTTGGCAGGCATCACCCCAGCGCGGGGTCGAAAAACTCGACTGCACCACATCGACCTCGCGACCGAGGTTGCGCATGACGGATTCACGTTCGTCGTAGAGGTCGCTCACCGGCACGATCTCGAAGCGCAACGATGGCTCCAGCTCGTGTACGCCCGTCCACATCGACAGCGTCTGACGCCCCGGGCACATCATCGACACGCCCAGGCGCACGGCACCGCCATCGCCCGTCGCGCGTCGGGCACGGCGCAGCGCGTCCTCGGACTGCCGCATAATCGAGCGCGCGTCGTCCACCAGCAGAGCGCCTGCCGGCGTCACCTTGACGCCCGAGTGCGAGCGTTCGAACAGCGTAATGCCGAACTCGACCTCGAATCCCGACACCTGTTTGACGAGCGCCGGGGTCGACACGCGCAATTTTGCCGCCGCACGCGAGAAGCTTCCCAGCTCCGCGGCGGCCGATATGGCCTCAAGTCGTCGATCGTACACGTCAATCTCCCGTTTTCGCGCCCGTGGCCACATGGCGCCACAGGGGGTTGTTTTCGCAGGTCACGCGCTCGGCTAAGCATAAACTGCATTGCACAGTGTAAACCTACGGTTAACGCCATTCTAACAAATATGCAATTCACCTGCGTAAATGCAAAGCATACGATAACCTGCGAAAACCACGTGGGTCGATTAATGGGAACGACCCACAGGGAGGCACAAGAAGGGAAGTTCCTATGAGCAACTGGCTTAAGCTCGAGGGCGATGTCTGCGCCGTGACCGGCGCACTCGGCGGTATGGGCGTCGAGATTTGCCGCGAGTTCGCCCGCAACGGCGCCAACGTCGTCCTGCTCGATCTGAACGAGGAAAAGGTCAAGGCCGCAGCCGCCGACCTCGCTGCCGAGTTTGGCATCCACGCCGAGGGCTACAAGATGAACGCCACCAACGAGGCCGAGGTTCAGGCCGCCGTCGACGCCACCATCGCCGACTTCGGCCGCGTCGACGTCCTTGTCAACACCGCTGGCATCCTGCGCTTCGCCGCCATGGAGGACCTGCCGTTGAGCGACTGGGAGCAGGTGCTCAACGTCAACCTCACCGGTTACTTCATCACCTCGCAGCGCTTTGGTCGCGAGATGATCAAGGCCGGCCAGGGCCGCCTGGTGCACATCTCGACCGTCGCCAGCCACTCCCCCGAGACGTTCTCGGGCGTATACAGCTCCACCAAGGCCGGCGTCAACATGATGTCCAAGATGCTCGCCGCCGAGTGGGGCCCCTACGGCGTGCGCTCCAACTGCGTCGAGCCCTGCTTCGTCAAGACCCCGATGTCGGCCAATTTCTACGCCGACCCCGAGGTCGAAAAGAGTCGCAGTCGCCTGATCGCCACGCGTCGCATCGGCGAGGTCAGCGATATCGCCAACGCCGTCATGTTCCTGGCGTCCAAGCGCTCGGACTTTACCACCGGCGACGCTATCAAGGTCGACGGCGGCTTCTCCAACATGATGGGCGACCTCACCGCCAAGCCCGGAGGCCGTCGCGCTTATGCCGACAACTACCTCAAGAACAAGGGTGTCGAGCTTTGGTCCGATGAGTCCGGCGTCGCCAAGCCGACTGACCAGTAAACCAACCTAACAGGGAGGCCCGCGGATACGCCCGCTCCTCCCCCGTATCGATTAGAAAGAGTCCAATGGCTTCCACCAACTCCAACAAGGGTCGCGCCGTCGTGCTTTCCGCCGCGTGCGTCACCATGTTCTTCATCAGCTCAATCGCGCTGTATTCCGTCGTGAGCAAGAACCTGCTCGCCGTCTACCCCGAGTGGTCCAGCGCCCTTACCTGGGCGTTCCCGGTCTTTCAGACCATCATGGCCGTGACGGGCATCTTCGCCGGCCGCATCTCCGATAAGATCGGCCCGCGCAACGTCGTGATCGCCGCCGCTGTGTGCTACGGCCTGGGCTGGTTTATGTCCGGCACCGTCACCGAGCCGTGGCAGTTCTACCTGTGGTTCTCGCTCGTCGCCGCCATCGGCAACGGCCTGGGCTACAACCCGGCGCTCACCACCGGCCAAAAGTGGTTCATCGACAAGAAGGGTCTCGCCTCCGGCATCACCCTGGCCGCTTCGACCGCCGGTCCCGCCGTGCTGTCCCCGGTGCTCGCCTCGCTGCTGATCCCGAGCTTTGGCATCTTCGGCGCTCTTAAGGCACTCGGCGTCATCTTCTTTGTGACGATCGCCGCCTCCGCCCTGTTCCTGAAGGCCCCCGAGGCCGGCTGGCTGCCCGAGGGCTTCGAGGCCCCCAAGGGCGGCGCGCACGCCGGCACCTTCGGCGACCTCACCCCGGGCGAGATGGTCAAGACCCCGCGTTTCTGGGTCCTCATCATCACCTTCGCCTTCGCCGCTACCGCCGGTACCCTGCTCGTCGGCAAGGTTGCCTCCATCGCCGCCGTCCAGCTCTTCGCCGACCCCACGAGCGCCGCGGCCGTCGCCCTCGGCGGCGTGGTCGTCTCCGTCAACACCTGCGCCAACCTGGTTGGCCGTCTGTCCTTTGGTCAGATCATCGACAAGCTCGGTGCCTACAAGTCGCTGCTCATCAGCCTTGTCGTCACCATCGTCGCACTCGTCATCATGTCGATGAGCTTTACGCAGAGCATGTTCTTTGTGGCGCTCGCCCTGCTCGGCTTTAGCTTTGGCGCCCTGCTCGTCATCTACCCGCCGCTCACCGGTGGCGCCTTTGGCACCAGCAACATCGGCGTCAACTACGGCATCATGTTTTTGGGCTACGCCGCTTCCACCTGGATCAGCCAGCCCATCACCGCCGTGCTGTATCACGCCGAGGCCGGCAGCGCCGCCTACCAGCAGTCCTTCTACGGCGCCATTGTGATCGCCACCATCGCCGTCGTGCTCACCGTCTACATGATGGTCTCCGACAGCAAGAAGAAGTCCGCCTAGTTTCACCGATGCGACAAAGGGACAGCCCCTTTGTCGCATTTCACCGGTCACCATTATTAAGGAGTCGAAATGTCTGAGCTCAACCCCGTCCGCATTGCCGTTATCGGCGCCGGCGCCATGGGCCGCAACCACATCCGCTTTGTCACCGAGGAGCCCGAGGCCGAACTCGTTGCCATCGCCGACGCCTTTGAGGGCGCCCGCGCCACGGCAGAGGCCGCCGGCGTACCGTTTTACACCGATCCCGCCCAGATGATGGACGAGATCAAGCCCGAGGCCGTCATTATCGCCACCCCCAACGACCTGCACCTGGGCGTTGCCCGCGAGGCTGTGAAGCGCAACATCGTGCCGCTGGTCGAAAAGCCGATCTCCAACGACCTGGAGGATGCCCAGGCCTTCGCCGCCGAGGCCGAGACCGCCGGCGTGCCCGTGCTCGTGGGTCAGCACCGTCGCCCCAACCCCAGCGACACCCAGGCCAAGTAGATACTCGAGTCTCTAGAGCTCAGCCCGCGCACCGTCACGAGCTACCAAAACCAGAACGAATCAAACGACGGA
>URTW01000042.1 GCA_900550815.1 uncultured Collinsella sp. | reverse complement strand
GTTCTCGCTCGGTCCTCAGACGCTGACCGAGATCATCAACGGCCTCTCGCGCGGGCGAGGCCAACGCGCGCACACCGATGCGTGATGGACCTGGACCGTTGACGTGCGCGATCTTGAAGCCGCCGCCTCATTTTGCATGGCCCACGCCATGGACGGCATGAGGCCCATGGCCCCCAAATCGCTCAAGCAGGCGTGGAACCACCTCATCGAAAGGACGGTGCACGAGTATGCCCGTGCGTAAACTCACCAGCGAGCAGAGACTCTCGCGCGCCATCGACATCATGGAAGCCCTCTACGCCGCCGGCGAGAGCGGCATGACACGAACCGAGATTTGCAGTCGCTTTGACATCACGGGGGTATCGCTCGACGAGATTCTCGAGATCGTCTCGACGCTCGCGGACCGAGAATCGGGCGCGCGCATCATCTGCGAATGCCGCGGCGAGCGTGTGGTCCTCACCGGTGACGCCGGGCGTGTGCTACCGTTGCGCCTGAGTGCCGCCGAGGGCGCTGTGCTCAACCATGAACTTGAATCGTTGGGGATCGAGCCGCAGACGGCAGCTCGGATTCGACATGCCCTTCTACCCGAAGAGCTTGGCTATAACCAGCGCGTCTTTGACACCGTCAACCACGGATCGCACTGGCAGCAGCTGAGCTGCGCCATTCAGGACGGCGTTCGCTGCCGCATCTCGTATCGCTCGATGGACGATGCACGGCCACGCGAGCGTCTGGTCGACCCCTTGCGCATTACGGCAAACGGCGACCAAACATACCTGATTGCCTGGGACATCGCGGTCGATGAGCAGCGCACCTATCGCATGGATAAAATCGAGGGACTCGCCTTGACGGAAGACTCCGTCGTGCCTCATGCACCGGACGTCACATCCCTCCACGATTCCCTTGCTCGGACGCAGCGTAGCGCAAAGCTCTTGATGCCATTCGATATGGCGGAGTATCTGGACTGGGCCGGCATCACCCTAATCGAGCGCAGCGGGGCAGACATGGCAACGGTAACCGTGCATTACGGCTCCGAGCGTTGGCTACTGAGCCAGATAATCGCAGCGGGCGGAGCCATCCGCATCTTGGATGACCCCGCCCTGTCAAAGCGTCTGTGCGATATGGCAAAAACCCTCGTCTGTCCGCTTTAGCGCCGCCGCTCGTGGCGTGCACGCCACAGTTGCAGATAGTGCCCGATCTGCGCCGATTCGATGCGCTGGTAGGAGCTCGTGGGCAGCGACGTTAAGAACTTCTTTCCGTAGCCCTTCGTCACCAGGCGCGGGTCGGCCAGAATCAGCACGCCGCAATCGGTCGACGAGCGGATAAGGCGGCCGGCCGCCTGCTTGACCTCGAGCACCGCCTCGGGCAGCGAATAGCGCGCCCAAGCGCGGTCTTCGCGCAGGTTGCGCTCGCACGAGAGCGGGTCCGTGGGACTCGAGAACGGCAGCTTGGGAATGATGACGCAGCGCAGCGTCTCGCCGCTGGCGTCGAATCCCTCCCAGAAGGCCTTAAGGGCAAAAAGCGACGAGGTCGGCTCGTTGATAAACCGGTCGCGCAGGCGACGAGGAGATGAGTTGCGCTGCTGGCAGTTGAGCTCCAGACCCGCACGGGCCATCTTAGGCTCAACGCGGGCGTACAGGTCTTCCATGTCGCGCCGATTGGTGAACAGCGTGAGCACCGATCCGCCCATGGCAAGATGGGCGTCGACCAGCACGCGCTCGAGCGCTGTAAGATAGCTCTCACGATCGCGCGGATCGGGGATATCGCCCGCAACGACTACAGCCATGTTCGAATCGAAGTCGTAGCTCGAGTCCAAGTGCAGCGACGAGGATGTTGAAGCACCGATGCGATCGAGGCCGACCGCGTGGTTAAAGTGTTCAAAGCTTTTGGACACCGTCATGGTCGCCGAGGCAAAGATAGCCGTGTGAACCTCGGGCAGCCACTCGGTTGCCAAGGCCTCGCCAATGTCGATGCGCTCTGCGGTCATTGACTCTCCGCCGGCACGCAGCCTGCGATTGACCTGCAGCGAATACACGTAGTGTTCATCGGTGCCGTCAATGATGAGTTTGAGGTTCTCGGCCAGCTCGTGCAGGCGGCGCGAAATATCACCCAGGTCGACAACAACCTCGGGCTTGTCGGCGGCGACGGCTTGCACCAGCGCGTCGACGCTCTTGTCAGCCTGTTCCAATACGTCGATGGCAGCGTAGGCCGACTGTAAGAAATCATGCCAGTCGTCAGATTCGCGCAGCTCGGGGCCAATCCATAGATTGGCATTGTCATAACCCCCACGGGCACGGCGACCGAGCTCGCGAACGCCATCGAACACGTCGGCGATTGCCATGCTCGCGCGCGCAACCGTCGACGTCGCCTTGGCAGTAAGGCCCAGATAGAGCGTAGAGCCCTCGGAGGTTGCCAAATCACGGGAAACCTGGCTTAGCGCGCCGGCGCTCGAGCCACCCAGGCGCTCAAACAGAACGCGTGATTCGTCCGCCGACACCACGCGCGCCCACTGACGGCGCGCCTCGCGCTCGATGGAATGGGCCTCGTCGATTACCCAATGACGAATCGGAGGTAAAATTCTGCCCTCGGCCGCGACATTGCGGAACAGCAGGGAATGGTTGGTGACCACCACATCGGCATGCGCCGCACGGCGGCGAGCGCCGTGGACCAAACATTTATCAGGGAAAAACGGGCAGAGGCGACGAGCACACTCGCGCGAGGCCGTCGTAAAGTCGGGGCGGTTGACGCTGCGCCACCGAATGCCGAGCGAGTCGAGGTCGCCATCGGCTGATTGACAGACGTACGCCATAATGACCGCGACCGCCGTGAGCGTGTCCGCCGGATCGCGCTTGGTGGTAATCTCGACCTGGCTGCGGCTCATGCGCTCAAGCTTGCGCAGGCACGGATAGTGGTCATATCCCTTGAGAGCGCAAAATGACAGGCCACCGTCCAGTTGCTCGGCAAGTTTTGGTAGCTCATGGTACATGAGTTGGTCGGCAAGATTGTTCGATTTGGTCGCAATACCAACCGTGATGTTGTTACGGCGTGCTGCCTCGGCAAAAGGCACCAGATAGGCCATCGATTTGCCGACGCCCGTGCCCGCCTCAATTACACGATGAGTGCCCGTGACCAGCGCATCGCGGACCTCGAGCGCCATCGCGATCTGCTCATCACGCGGCTCGTAGGTGGGATACATGCGATTGACCAGGCCACCTGGCGCATAGTCTGCCTCAATCTCCTCACGACTCGGCATCTTGAGGACCGGCAGTTCGTCGGCGTCCACCCGATCGTCGGCGCGATCGGCCTTGAGAACGTCAGCACGAGCGGCGCTGAGAGAGAAGATAGAACCAGGGTTCTGCCCTGCCAAGAATGAGAAGATAGGACGATAGGACCAAGGCACATCCGGATGCATGTCGGCTAGGCGCGCCATGAGGCCTTGAGGCAAGTCGGTGAGCGCCACGAGCAACACGCGCCATACGCCGCACAGGGCGTCGACGTCGGCATTGGCACGGTGTGATACCGAGTCACAGCCAAACAGATCGGCCATAAAAGACAACTTGTGCGAGGCCAGGCGCGGAAGCGCGATGCGCGACAGCGCCAGCGAATCGATCCAGATATCGCTCACGTTGACGCCGCCTTTGACCGACTCGATAAACGAGCGGTCGAACGTGGCGTTATGTGCGATCACCGGGCAACCACCGACAAAATCGGCGAGAGCGGCTACGGCCTCAACGGCCGACGGGGCATCTGCCACATCGGCATTTGTAATGCTCGTGAGCTCGGTAATCTCGGCGGGAATCAGCTGTTTGGGATGCACGAAGGTATCGAAGCGGTCGACGATCTCGCGGCCCGAAAGACGGGCCGCCGAGATCTCGATCAGCTCGTTGTCCTGCACCGAAAGACCTGTGGTCTCGGTATCGAGGACGATCACATCTTCCTCGATAAGGCCGAAGGACTGCGTTTTGGCGCGTTCGGCAAGAGTGGCATAGGAGTCGATGACAAACTGCGGCGTTCCTGACGAAACCGCGTCCTCGATTAGCATGCAATGCCCGCTCGACGAAGACCCATACGGATCAGGCTGTCACAGACCTGCGGGAACGTCATGTCGTCGGTGTGGCGGATCTCATCCGGATACAGCGACGTATCGGTCATGCCGGGAATGGTATTGGTCTCGAGGATAACGGGGCCGTCCTCGCTCACGATAAAATCGCTGCGCGAGATGCCCAGGCAACCGAGGGCCTTGTGAGCAGCACAGGCAAGCTCCTGAGCGCGAGCGTAATTCTCGGGTGAAATCTGCGCCGGAATACGATGGATGTCCGTAGGGTCGACATACTTCACGTCCAGATCGTAGAACTCGCAGTCCTCAGGCTTGCGAATCTCGACAATCGGCAGGGCGCGCACGTCGTCCTCGCCGTACACGCCGACGGTGATCTCGGTACCCTCGATGCACTTCTCGACCAGCACTTTGTCGCCGTACTCAAACGCCTTGGCAATTGCCGCGGGCAGCTCGGAGGGCTCATGAACCAGGGAAATGCCATAGCTGGAACCGTTGACGGCCGGCTTCACAAAGCTGCGCTCGCCACAAACCTCGACGATATGATCGATATCGACTTCATCGCCCACCTCGAGCGCAAGGCCGGGGGCAATGGGAATGCCCGCCTTGGCGTACAGGAGCTTAGAGACCTCCTTGTCGGCACCGCAGGCGCTGGCAAGCACGCCCGAGGCCGTGTAGGGGATACCCAGGGTCTCCATGGCGCCTTGCATGGCGCCATCCTCGCCGCCGGCACCGTGCATGGCGATAAACGCCACGTCAAAGCCGCCGGTCGCCATGGTTACCATAAAATCATCGGCAGCCGTGTCGAGCAGCTCCACCGAAGTGTAGCCGGCCTCCTTCAAGGCAACCACGACGTTCTTTCCCGAATTGAGCGAGATCTCGCGCTCAGCGGAATGACCGCCCGCCAAGACCGCTACGTGCATGTTCTCTAGGCTTTTACCCGGCATGGGCAGACTCCTCCTCTATAATTTATGCAGCTGATACCATATTGTAGCGATACCCTCTACGTTTCCCCAAAATCGAAAGGCTTCCATGAATCCCAGGACTAAATCTCAGGACATTCGCGACTTGAGCCAAAACGATATTCGCGAGTTCGTGGCCGAACTTGGCCAGCCCGCGTTCCGCGCGAAGCAGCTCATCGAATGGGTCTTTGAGAAGAACGTTTGTTCGTTTGACGATATGACCAACCTTCCCAAGGCTTTCCGCGAGCAGCTTAAAGAGGCTTTTGCCTTTGACACGCCCACTGAACTCACCAAGCAAGTTTCCAAAGATGGCTCTCGCAAGTATCTGCTCGAGTACCACGACGGCATTTCCGTCGAGACTGTCGGTATGCCCCGTCGTAACAAGCTTTCCGTCTGCGTTTCCACCCAGGCTGGCTGTGGCATGGGCTGCGCCTTTTGCGCTACCGGTCTCAACGGCCTCAAGCGCTCTCTGACCGCTCAAGAGATCGTCGACCAGGTACTTCATGTATCCAACGACTTTGGCGAGCGCGCCACGAGCGTCGTCTTCAGGGGCCAGGGCGAGCCGTTTGCCAACTACGACGAGGTTCTCAAGGCGCTGCGAATCCTCAACGACCCCGATGGCATCGGTATCGGCGCTCGTCACCTCACCGTCTCTACCAGCGGCGTTATTCCCGGTATTCGCAAATTTACCGACATCCCCGAGCAATTCACGCTTGCCGTTTCCCTGCATTCCGCCATCCAGTCGACACGTAATAAGCTCATGCCCGGTGTTAAGAAGTACACGCTACTTCGCCTTCACGAGGTGCTTCAACTCTACACCGAGAAGACTGGCCGCCGCCCGACCTATGAGTATGCCATGATCGAAGGCGTCAACGATACGAATCCCGAAATGCAGGCGCTCTGCGACTTCTGCGAGGGAACGCTGTGCCACGTTAACCTCATTCAGCTTAACGACATCGAGGGTAGCCCGCTCAAGCCGTCGCCGATTCATAAGGTTGAGGATCTTCAGCGTCGTCTTGAGTCCCGTGGCATCGAGACCACGATTCGTAACTCCCGTGGTAACGATATTGACGCCGCTTGCGGACAGCTGAAGCAGCGCTTCAAGGTTCAGAAGAACGCATAGGGGAGTCGCACCCCAAAACGTTTCATGTGAAACATCGAACGACCCCGGTTGCAGAATATGTAAGCGGGGTCGTTTCATTTATTGACCTTAATTTTGAATCAGCTGCTAACTGTCCCATGTTTTATGGCCAAAATAAGGGGTCCTTGTCTCGTGAATCAGACAAGGACCTTTCAAAATATGCTGAGTAATTGTTAGGTACCTAATAGCCTACATTTTCCCATTGGTTGCTAACCCAGCCTTGATTTATCTTGGGATTCTTCGTTACCTGAGCAGTACGCATGGCAAAATCTTCCGTCATAACATCCATTTTCTTTTTGGAAGTATCGACGATATCTTGCGCGCCACGAAGCAAACGACCTCGAAGTTCATCGTCTGTCGCAATCTTATAACCAGCAAAGGCACCAGCCGCGACAGTTGTCGCCAATGCAATCGCTGTTAAAATCTTATTCCTCATCTTGGTCTCCTTGATCAAACTGAATCATTTCACCAAGAATACGAGAGAGCTCTTCCTCGTCTTTAAACTCAATCTCAATCTTATTCTTTCCACGCGAGCTCTTCACACGCACGTTGGTATTAAATACCTGACGGAGCACACGGGCAGCCTTTTTAAAAGACTGAGGCGTTGCAGGCCTCGGCGTCTTAGGTGTCTCTCCGGCAGAAAACAACGGAGCAAGATTTTCTGTCGATCTTACGGAAAGACCCTCTGCAACAACTTTCTCTGCAAGTCGAATTCGAGCATCCTCATAGGGAACTGCAAGAATCGCACGTGCATGACCAGCAGTAAGTTTGCCCTCAAAAATCATCTGCTGAACAACTTCAGGAAGATCGAGAAGGCGCAGCGAGTTTGTAATTGCAGAGCGTGACTTGCTTACTGCCTTCGACAATGCCTCCTGCGTCATACCGCTGGCATCGATGAGCTGTCGATAGCCCTTAGCCTCTTCGACAGGATTCAGGTCAGAACGCTGAAGATTTTCGATAAGAGCCAGAGCCAACATCTCTTCATCATTAACTTCTTTAATGATGACAGGCAGTTCCTCAAGACCAGCAAGCTTTGACGCCTGGTAACGACGCTCACCAGCGATGATCTCATAGCCGTTTCTATGTTTGCGAACCAAAAGTGGCTGCAAAACGCCATGTTCTTGGATTGACTCGCTCAACTCGCGAAGTTCAGTTTCGTTAAAGTGAATTCGCGGCTGGTTAGGGTTGGGAACAATATCCTCAATAGGCAGTTTTGTTTCAGATGATGCATTTGAACCCGCTGCAGCCGAACCACCGGTCTCATACTCGGCCTCTGAGACCAAAGCATTGAGTCCACGTCCCAATCCGCCACGTTTCTTTACACTAGGCACGCTTGATCACCTCTTTTGCAAGGTTCATATACGCTTTTGCACCCTTATTTTGAGGTGCATAGGTAATTACCGGTTCTCCAAAAGACGGAGCTTCGGAGATTTTAACCGTACGGGGGATTAGCGTCTTAAACGCCTTATCACCAAAGTACGATTGAACCTCCTCAACAACCTGATTCGATAGTGAAGTACGCGAGTCATACATGGTCATAAGCACACCATAGGTGTCTAAGCCCTTGTTAAGACGTGATTTAACCATCTTCATAGACTCAAGCAGCTTCGTAACGCCCTCGAGTGCGTAATACTCGCACTGGATCGGAATCAAAACGCTGTCTGCTGCGGTCAAAGCGTTGATAGTAAGCAGGCCGAGCGAAGGAGGACAGTCAATGAAAATAAAATCGAACTCGTCCTGAATCGGCTCAAGCAAATCTTTGAGACGGGTTTCACGAGCAATTGCGCTTACGAGCTCAATTTCGGCGCCTGCAAGCTGAATTGTAGCCGGAATTACGAATACCTTTTTGCAATTTGTATCAAGAACAAGCGATTCTGCCGGCACATCGTTCAACAATGCATCATAGATGCAGTGATCAAGGTCTTCTTTTTCAATTCCGAATCCACTGGTGCTGTTTCCCTGCGGATCAAAATCGACAATCAGTGTCTTACGACCCTGCTCACCCAGTGCTGCTGCAAGGTTTACGGCCGTCGTTGACTTACCGACGCCGCCCTTTTGATTGATGATTGCAATGATACGCGTGTTTTTTGCGCTCTTAGAACGCTTAACGTCGCGAAATCCCACGGTCCCTCCTGGTGTTTATTAAAGCTGTCAAACGGAGGATGTTTCACGTGAAACATTCCGAATCGATATCAACCGCCATGTTTCACGTGAAACACTGCAAGTTGTTAGTATCCATTATGTTTCACGTGAAACATCTAGGCAAGCGGATTCTTCTTTGCCATGCCATTTGCACGAGGCAATGAAACGGATGCTGGATGACTCTTCTTAAGGACAATGAACTCCCTGTGACCCAAGCCTTCAGGCAAATCAATTGCGTCATTCAGAAGCAAAGTGAAGCCGCAAATCTTAGCTGCTGACATACCGGAAGCAAGCTCCTCATCCGAAGGATTGCCCTTAGTGATAACAAATAGCCCTCCATCCTTGAGGAACGGAGCCGCATACTCAACAAGAATTGGTAGAGAGGCCAGGGCGCGGGCGGTTACAACAGAGAACTGCTTCTTATGGCTTCGAGCATATTCTTCAAGACGATCGTGGACCGCATGAGCATGTTTCAATCCAAGAGCATGGACAAAAGAATTGACAGCATCAACCTTCTTGCCAACAGAGTCAATATAAGTAGCTTTACGATGCGTGGCCATGGTTAACGGAATACCAGGGAAGCCCGCACCTGTTCCCATATCAAGCAAAGCTCCCTCTGGAGCCTTATTGATATAGGGAAGCAAAACAAGTGAGTCGAGGATATGAAGTACTGCAGCATCTTCTACGTTAAGAATACGGGTGAGATTGGTTGTCTTATTTGTTTCCAGAACCAAATCCAAATGCTGAATACATTTCCTCAGCTCAACATCAGTTACGCTCAAGGAATACTCTTTGCAATAGGAAGTTAGACGACTCAACATCTCGTCAGCCTGCTGATCAGTAAGTACTAACAACGAAAGCTCCTTTCTGACAAAAATCAGTGTATCGAGAACTTTTGACAAAAAAAGGGGACGTGGAAACCACGTCCCCTTAGCATAAGCTCGAGTAGATTATCGAGCAACAATCACCACATGGCGATCAGGGTCAGAACCCTCAGAATGAGTATCGACGGCATCATTGCCACGAAGTGCAATGTGAACCAGTCGACGCTCGTAGGCATTCATGGGCGGAAGCGAAACACTCTTATGAGTGCGGATGGCACGCTCGGCAGCAGACTGAGCCATGGAAGCAACCTTGTCCTGACGGCGACTCTTGTATCCCTCGACGTCCACTACAACCGGATACCTAAAGCCAAGTTTGCGGCTCACCAGCAAAGAGAACATAACCTGAAGGGCATCAAGGGTGCGACCATGACGGCCAATGAGAACAGCAAGGTCGGGAGCCGTTACATCCAAAATCAGCTCACCCTCGTCGCCCTCATACTCATCGATAGGAGAGTTGGCGGCATCGAAGTGCGAAAGGATGGAACGCAGGATGGAAATCGCAACATCGGCAATGGTGTCGAGCTCCTCATCGGTCAGCTCTTCACCAGCCTTGTAGCGCTGTGCAATCTCGGGATAATCGCCCGCGACCTGCGGGGCAACCTCCTCAAGCATATCCTCGATGATCTCTTCAGACATAACGTACTCCAAAAGTTAGGTACCTAAATAAGATTGATATCCCACTACTTCTTCTTGTGCGGGCGTGGCTTCTTCTCGCGACGAGTGACCTCAACATGCAGCGGAGCGTTCTTAAGACGCTCCTCCTCATCGGCCTTCGCCTTGTCGATGACCTTCTGCGTCACAAAAATCTGCTGGATAACCTGCCAAGCAGACGAGACGTCGTAGTACAGCAGAACACCAACGGGAAGGCTCCAGCCCATCCAAAGCATCATGACGGTCATGACAACGGCCATCATACGCATGCTCTGGGCCTGCTGGCCGGTCTGGTTGCGCGACATGTAGAGCTGCGGAATCAGGGTCAGGACGGCAAACAGGATCAGGCAGACCAGCGCAGGCAGTGCAACCATAAAGCCATCGGCAAAGGAAGCGCTCGGCGTGGTGGTCAGGTCGGGCAGGATGTTGAAGAACGAGAACGTGCCGTCGTTAAAGTACTGCGGCAGGTTGCGTAGCAATGTAAACAGGGCGAACAGGATAGGCATCTGAATCAGCAGCGGCAGACAGCCAGCCATGGGGTTGAACTTGTTCTCGCTGTAGAACTTCTGCATCTCCTCGGCCTGACGCTGGGGGTCGTCGGCGTAGCGCTCCTGGATCTCGAGCATCTTGGGCTGCAGCACCTGCATGCGAGCCGTCGACTTGGTCGACTTGAGCATGAGCGGCGTCAGCAGCAGACGGATGATGACCACCAGGATGATGATGGACAGGCCCCAGTCGACCGCAAAGGTCTGGATGAGCTTGAGCAGCTCGAAAAGGATGTTAACGATCCAATCCCACATGTAAGTTTTCCTCCGATAGCGAGTGCCCGCTAGGGCACAGGGTCATAACCGCCGACGTGCAGGGGATTGCAGCGAGCGATGCGCCTCACGGCAAGCCAGCAGCCTCTCAAAACACCGTGCTTCTCAATCGCCTGGATGGCGTATTGCGAGCACGTTGGGTAATAAATGCAGGCGTCAGGCAATAAGGGCGAAATAACCTGTTGATATATGCGAATAGGAGCGATGGCAACACGTCGCAAAACGTGATTGCTCATCGCTCCTCCCCGGCAACGCCGGCGCGTTTCATAAGCGAACGCAATGCATTGTCCATCTCCTGCGGCGAGGAAACCCTCGTCTTGGGAGTTGCGAACAAGATGATGTCATAACCCGCAACGGGAAATCCACAGCTGCGGGCGGCCTCGCGCATCACACGCTTAGATCGGTTGCGCACGACAGCACAACCGAGTCGTTTAGCACCAACGAAGGCGACCCTTCCGGAGTCGCCTTCGCCAACCGATTCACATATGGTCATTCGAATCAGAGGGTGATTGAAACGACGCCCCTGACTGAACACATGCTCGAAATCTTGCCGAGACTTAATAGTCTTCATGCGAGATGTGTGTATCGCTGCTAGACAGTGAGACGCTTGCGGCCCTTGGCGCGACGACGGGCGAGCACGGCACGACCACCCTTAGTGGCCATACGGGCACGGAAGCCATGGGTCTTGGCACGCTTACGCTTATTAGGCTGATACGTACGCTTCATCTTAAGTTCCTCCTGCTGCATTTCGAGTGTCCGCGGGGACGCGGACGCAGATATAGACACGTGAGCTTGAAGATTGTAGGGAAATCAATGTTCAAATGTCAAGAAATCAAAGGTAAAAGGTTGCGCAGTTCACACGGTTCCCCCATAAGCCAAGCTCGATTTAGCGGTGCATGGCAACTTTTCACGATATTTCATCGAGTTTTCAACAGGTCATGTTGGCAATGTTGAGAACTTTTCGCCCGTTTTCCAAAGTTTTCAACAGGTTTTGAAAAGTTGTCGAAAGATGAGAAACATTGCACGGTGAGCTACTATTTGTTCGAAACCTTTTGAAAGATTGCGAGCGGCATGTCTGACGACTTTTACACCATGGTCGATTCCGGAGACCCGGCACCCGACAACGAGCACATCACCGGCGTGCGCGAAGAGCGTGAGGAAGGCGAGCAGACGACCACGCAGGCGCCAAAAGCCATGTACGCCGCACGCATCGCCGTCTATGACGACATGCTGTCGACACCGCGTGTGATCGTCATTGATCCGCAAGATGTCCGCACGTATTTGGAAGAGACGACCAACACCGTCTACCAGTGCATGAAAGAACAAGGCGGCCATATCTCGCTCATGGTCATCCGCGAGATTGTCGAAAACTTTATCCACGCACACTTTGCCGAGCCCATCATCTCGATTCTGGACGGCGGAGACACCATCCGCTTTGCTGACCAAGGACCAGGCATCGACGACAAGGAACGTGCTTTCGACTTTGGCGTTACCAGCGCAAACAGCAAGATGAAGCGTTATATCCGTGGAACCGGAGCAGGGTTTCCCATGGTGCAGGAGTATTTGGAAAACGCCGGCGGTGCCGTATCCATCGAGGACAACATGGGCAACGGCACCGTGGTTACGGTAAGCCTGAACCCTAAACGCGTGCAGGAAATCGAGCGTGCCGGCGGACGCGGCGCTGCCGTGCGGCCCGAGACGGAACAGCCCACATATCCCCTGCCGGGAGCTTTTGCGCAGCAGCCCATGGCAACGCAGCAGATGCAGCCCCCCGTGGGACAGATGCAGCAGCCCGGAATGCTTCCTACACAAGACCCCCAAGCGGCATCTATGTCGATGCCGCCAAACATGCCAGAGACCATGCCGCTGGCGGATCAGGATGCAGCAGCAATGCAGCAGGCGACGGGGGCACCGGGTGGCCAGCAAATGGGCTATCAGCCGTACCAACAGGGATATCCATATCAG
>URTW01000041.1 GCA_900550815.1 uncultured Collinsella sp. | reverse complement strand
CGTCGGGGGTGGGGTAGTCGTTGCCAAAGACCTGAACGGCCTCGAGCTTGCCCACGGCGACCTGGGCGACATAGGGCACCAGGTTGTTGGGGATGCCCTTGGGGTCCTCGCCGATCAGGCCCGACGGATGCGCGCCAATGGGGTTGAAGTAACGGAGCAGCACGACGTCCCACTCGGGATCGGCGGTGTGGACGTCCATAAGGATCTGCTCGATCATCCACTTGGTCCAACCATAGGGGTTGGTCGCGGGCTTCTTAGGATCCTCCTCGGTGACGGGCGGGTTGTCCGGGTCGCCGTAGACGGTCGAGGAGCTCGAGAAGATGATGGACTTGCAGCCATGGTTGCGCATGCCGTCGATGAGCACCAGGGTGTTCTCGATGTTGTTGTGGTAGTACTCGACGGGCTTGCTCACCGACTCGCCGACGGCCTTAAAGCCGGCGAAGTGGATGACGCGGTCGATCTGATGGGTATCGAAGATCTTGTTCATCGCATCGCGGTCGAGCACGTTGGCCTCGTAGAAGGTGAGGTTCTTGGCGGCCTCGTCGCCCACGATGGTCTTGACGCGGTCGACGGCGACGGCGCTGGAGTTGGAGAGATCATCGACGATGACGACCTGGTAGCCACCCTCGAGCAGCTGAACGACGGTGTGCGAGCCGATAAAGCCGGCGCCACCGGTAACGAGGACGCAGGTGTCTTTGGGGTCGAGTGCTTTGGACATGTAGTCTCCTATCGAATCAGGAACACTTCTTCAGGGGAGTATAGCGCAGGCAGGGACGCCCAAATCGTGCGCTGTAGGAAAAGCAGAGGACTGTGCTAACGTACTCATAGAAGAGCTTGCGTACGCATAACCTGATCTTTGGCATTTGCTTACGAGCCGCTGACCTTGTAGTTTCCTGCCGTTCGTGGAAATCGTTGGGACGCGCCATATGTACGCTAATATGTATGAGTTGAGCGACATATAAATAAACATGTAACGGAGTACATATGTCACCAAACAGCGATTCCATCCTTTCCCAGGAGCTCTCGCGCCGCACTGCCCTCAAGGCCCTGTTCGGCGCCGCTTCTGCGGCAGTTCTTTTTGGCCTGCCCGCTCGCGCCCATGCGGCGGAGGCTTCCAAAGAAACCACCGATAAACTGAATGCCGCCCAGGCCCAGCTCGACGAGGTTCAGGCCCAGCTCGACAGCATCGCAAATGAGTATGCGGCGCTGGCCAACAAGAATGCCCAGACCCTCAACGACATCGAGAATGTCCAGGGCAAGATTGACGACACGCAGGCCCAGATCGATGAAAAGAAGGCCGAGCTCAAGAAGAAGCGCAACGACCTTTCCGATCGCGTGGCCGCCAGTTACAAGTCCGGCGGCACGAACATTCTGTCGCTGCTGCTGGCCTCTGGCTCGTTTGAGGAACTCGTCGCCAACGCGCATTACGTTGAGAAGATCAACAAGAGCGACCGCGATGCCATCGAGGATATCCAGACGATTCAGGCTGAGCTCGATGCGCAAAAGACCGAGCTTGAGTCGCAGAAAGCCGACTTAGAGAAGCTCAAGGACCAGCAGACTGCTCAGATGCAGGACATGCAGGCCAAGCAGCAGGAGGTCCAGACGGTTCTGAACGGCCTCTCTGACGATGTCAAGGAGCTCATGGCTCAGCGTGATTCCGAGATTCTCGCTGCCGCCCAGGCTGAGGAGGCCGCTAGGAAGGCTGCCGCTGCCGCGGCTGCCGCGAACAAGAACAATTCCTACTCGGGTGGTTCAAGCTCGGGTGGCGGATCGTATGCGCCCGGAACCCCGCAACAGAATGCCGGCTCGGGCAAACAGCAGGCCGTCGTCAACGCGTGTTACTCCACGCCTTCGCCGGGTCAGAACTGGTGCGCGGCGTGGGTTACCAACGTCTTCCGCAATGCCGGCGTGGGCTATTTTGGCGGCAACGCGTGTGACATGTTCAACGCCTGGTGCTATAGCTCCGACCGCTCGGCGCTGCAGGTGGGCATGATCGTGGCCGATTCCTCGCACAGCGGCACGGGTGCTCCGGGCCTTATCTACGGTCATGTGGGTATCTATGTTGGCGGCGGTATCGTTATGAGCAACGAGGGTGCCATTACGTCTAAGTCGCTTGATTCGTTTATTAGCTTCTATGGCACTGGCTCTGGCGTGCGTTGGGGCTGGCTTGGCGGTATTGCGCTGTCGTAACTGCGGCTTGGTCCGGGACAGCCCGAGAGGCATAAGGTTGCCTGCTCGGGCAGTCCTGCTCGCACGGAGAGCACATTAAGTGCTCTCCGGCTCGTGCGGAACTCGCGATCAACCTTATGCCTCTCGGACTGTCCCGGCCCTCTCGGGTCCTGAGCGCGACACACCGGACTGGGTTATCTGAATAAATATGGTGAAGGCCCCTTTCGGGGCCTTCTTTTTTAGAGGAATTCGCCTACTCGGTGGACTTCGGGTTCTAGGTCTACGTCGAACTGCTCTTTGACTTTGGCTTGGATGTCGCGGATGAGTTCGTCGACATCGGCGGCGGTGGCGTGGTCGGCGTTGACGATAAAGCCGCAGTGCTTTTCGCTTACCTGCGCGCCGCCAACGGCGTGTCCTCGCAGGCCGGCGTCCATGATGAGCTTGCCGGCAAAGTAGCCCTCGGGGCGCTTGAAAGTGGAGCCGGCACTCGGCATGTCGAGCGGCTGCTTGTCCTCGCGGTGCTGGCGGTAGTCGTCCATGTCGGCCTTGATTATCGCGGCGTTGCCCGGAGCGAGATTGAAGGTGGCCGAAAGCACGATGAAGCCGTCGTCGGCAATGCGGCTCTTGCGATAGCCCAGGTTGAGTTCGTCGACATCGAACTCGATGATGTTGCCGCTGCCGCGGGTGCCGTCGTCGAGCTGGCGAGCGGGTTTGTAGACGCGCACGGACTCCAGCACATCGGCCATGCAGGCACCGTAGGCACCGGCGTTCATGTAGCAGGCGCCGCCGACCGATCCGGGGATGCCCGAGATGGGCTCCATGCCGGTAAGGCCGGCCTCGGCTGCCGCAGCGGCAACATCGGAAAGCAAGGCGCCGGCCGCCGCCGTGACGTGCGTACCGTCGACCGTAATGTCGGAGAGGCCTTCGCCCAACGCCACGACGACGCCGCGGATACCCTTGTCGCCGACGAGCAGGTCGGAGCCGTTGCCCACGATGGTGAGGGGCAGATCGCAGCGATAGCAGGTATCGAGCGTGGCGACGAGGCCCTGCTCGGTATCGGGCGTGACAAAGACGTCGGCCGGGCCGCCGATCTTAAACGTGGTGTGCTCGCGCATGGGCTCGCTCATCAGCACGTTGTCCTCGCCGGCAACGCCAGCAAGCGCGCACAGCAGGTCCTCGTTAAAAAAGTCGTTCTCGTGCATACGAATATCCGCCTTTTGGTGGTCGTTGTCATCAATCGATTGCAATATACCCCACCTGGACGGATTTGGTGCGCTGGCGGCGATAAAACAGCCGTCTACCGGATTGGTAAAGTGTTTATCACCGAGGTAGAGGGGCGGTCGCTATACTTTCAAGAGATTGCGCGTAAACCTGGAAGGAGCGAGATGGCCAACAAAGTCACCCTCAAGCAGATCGCCCAGGAGGTGGGGCTTTCCCCCTCGTCGGTCTCGCTTGTTCTCAATAATCGGCCCTGTCGCATCTCGGAAGAAAACCGCAAACTCATCAAGGAGGTCGCGGCGCGCAACCACTATGTTCCTAATCAGATCGCGCGTAGTCTGGTCATGCGCGAGTCGCGCACGCTGGGCCTTATCGTCCCTAACATCGAGAGCCGCTTTTTTGCCTCGCTCGCCGGTAGCCTGGAAAAGCGCTGTCGCGAGGACGGCTATGCGCTCTTCATTACCAGCTCGGGTGGAAGCGCCGATGACGATCTGGAGCTGCTGCGCCAGCTGGTGACGCGCGGCGTCGACGGCGTCTTTCTGGTAGTGGGTGACGAGTTCTCCGACGACCGTGCCCTGCGCGAAGAAGTCAGCCATCTGCCCATCCCTGCCGTGATGGTCGACCGTGCCATTGAGGGGCTCGAGTGCGACAAGGTGATGTTCGACCACGAGATGGGTGGCTACATGGCCACTCGCTATCTGATCGAGCAGGGCCACCGTCGCATTGCCTGCTTGGTTAACGCGCGCCGTTCCAATACGGGGCGTAAGCGACTTGCCGGCTATGAGCGCGCGCTGCGCGAGGTTGGCCTGCCTATCGACGCGCGTTTGGAGTTTGAGAGCGAGTACTACATTCCGAGTGCCTACGAGGCCTCGGAGGCGGTGCTCGCAACTGATGCCACCGCCGTGTTCGCAAGTTCGGATAACATCGCCCTCGGTCTGCTCAAGCGCTTGCACGAGATGGGGAAGAGCATCCCGGGCGACATTTCGGTGGTGAGCTATGACAACTCGGCGGCCGACGTTCTCTTTGAGCCGGCGCTGACCGCGATTGAGCAGGATCCTGGTGTCCTTGCGGAGCATGCTTTTGGCTGCATGTCCAAGCGTCTTGCCGGTAGGGGCGGCAGGCGTGCCGAAGAGGTCGTCCTGGAGCCGGCGCTTATCGTTAAGGGCAGCGTGCTCGATCTTACCGAATGTAGCTAAGCGTACTTGTTTGTTTGCATAGATTGCATGCGGAGTGTCCGCTATTTACCGGCAGGCACCCCGGCCCTCGTCCGTGAACTCTTCCGCTGGGCGAGCTATAGACGCCGCGCACCGATGCGGTAATGCGGTGGCTTGAAATTGGTGCTATATTCGGCTTGAGTTGTTTAATGCTAGTACGGGAGGCTGATATGGGGCTGTTCAAGAAGAGAAACCCGCAGGATGCCTTTGATCCCGATGTGTTTACCATCACGGATACGATTTTGGACCCGCCGCGGTTTACGTTTTTGCCGGCTATCTACCAGGATGCCACGCGTCGCAAGTGGGCCGTGCATCAGCGCGGCGGCGAGCCGAAGATTTTTGACTATGCGGACGTGTTGCAGTGCGAAGTGGCCGAGGCGGGCGATCCGGAGGCCGAGGAAGTGGTCTCAAAAAAGGAATTTGCCCAGCGTATCCTGGCAAATCCTGCCAAGGCGGCGAAAATGAATGCCGCCAAGCGTAATATGTGTCTTGGTATGGGCGTTGTTGTGGCGGTTCAGACGGGAAAAGACGAGGTTTCCAAATTAGAGATTCCCGTTATGACCGACGAAGTTAAACGCGATTCAAGTCTATATAAGTCGTATCGGAATGTCGCCGAGAAGATCAAGGCCGAATTTGATGCCATGGGAGGGCTGGCCTAATTTTGGCGGCATACGTTTCTGAATGAGGAGTCTGTGCAATGGCAGGCGAATCTTATGCAATTCCCCCCAAAGATCGTGCTGTTGAGGGAATTCTTTGGTATATCCAGCACCATCAGCTTGCCGGCGGTGATCGCCTGCCGGCCGAGCGCGTGCTGTGTGAAGAGATTGGCGTTTCGCGTACGGCGTTGCGTGCCGGTATCACGCGGCTCATCTCGTGTGGAACGCTCGAGAGCCGTCGCGGATCGGGTACGTATGTGTGTCCTCCCAAGCCGCTGAACATCTTCCAGGAAACGTATAACTTCTCCGATGCTGTGCGGACTGCCGGCCTGCACCCCTCTTCTCGTCTGGTTTCCACCGGGACCATCGAGGCGGATAAGACGCTTGCCGACAAGCTTAGGGTGGCTGTAGGCGCCCCTTTGCTCCGCATGCAGCGCGTTCGACTTATTGAGGGCGAGCCGGCGTCAATCGAGACCGCTCACGTTAACCTGTCCCTGTGCCCATCGCTTATCGAGCACGATTTTGAGTGCGAGAGCCTTTACGATGTCTTGCTCAAAGAAGGTGGCGTGCGTGTTGAGCATGGACGTGAGCATATCTCCATCTCGCGTTTGAACGCCGAGGAGGCCGAGCTGCTCCAGCAAGAAGAGGGAACGCCGGTGTTCTATGAGAGCTCGATCGAATTTGATAAGGACATGCGTTTTGTGGAGCATTGCAAATCGGTGATTTTGCCCACAAAGTTCCGCTTTGCCGATAACGGCGAAGAGAACGGCATGAGGAGCGTGGCAGGTGAACAATGGCTGAAACAGTAGATGCCACCCCGGTTTATAAGCGCATTCGACGCCGCATCGAGGAACGTATCGAGCGCGGTATATATCCCACGGGTTCCATGATTCCGTCCGAAAAAGACCTTGCCGAGGAATTTGGTACGACACGCTTGACCATCCGAAGCGCTGTCGATGAGCTGGTTCGGCGCGGGCAGATTCGCCGTGTTCGGGGAAAAGGTGCCTTTGTGGCGCAGAAAGTACCTGCTTTTTTTGAACGCACGGTCGGTTTCCGTGAATCGGTCCGTGCTTCGGGCGGCGAGCCGTCCGTCCGTATTCTCGCGCGTTCCAAGCGTTATGCGGGGCCATATTACGCCGACCTGTTTGGCATCGCCGAGGACGACCTGCTCTATTCCGTTCGACGCCTGAACTGCATAACCGGTAGCCCCGTATCGATTGAGGCGGCGCTGATTCCCTGCCTGCTGTTCCCAACCATCGAAGATATTGACGTGTCGGTCTTCAGTTTGTACGAGACCTATGAGATGCTGGGCCGAAAGCCAGTCATGGCACAGGAAAAGCTCGATATCGAAGCGCTGGGCGCACGAGATGCCGGCCTCCTTGCACTGGAACAGGGCGATCTTGTTTTGCTTTTGGAATGCGTGAGCTATGACGCGAGCGGTCAGGCTATCGAGTATGTAAAGTCCTTCAATCGTGGCGATACGGGCGGCTACACCTATACGTACTAGCTGGTATTTTGTGAATAACGGCTGGGAAACTAACCAGTTTTGATCGTTGGGTCAGCTGTATATACAACCTTACAGGGCTCAAAATCGACCGTTCGCCGAAGGGGATAAATTAATCGACAAAGAGGTATCAAAAAGCCGTAACCTGTAACTGTGATTGGTATCAAATACTAATGATTTGTTACGAGGTGAGACGATGAAGATGCTCGATTACGTTCAACTCGCCCATGTGCGTATGGGGGAGAACCTCGAGTGTTCGTCTGAGCTGGTAGCGCAGCTCGTTGATATTTTCCAGTCCGGTTCTTTTGACGCGCTGCGCATCGTTGCTTCGGGTTCGTCGCGCCATGCCGCCGATTGCGCCCGCGATTACCAGCAAGATGCGCTGCAGATGCAGGAGTCCGATGTACCGCCCGAGGCCATCGTCGATTTTGAGCACACCTATCCGCAGCATGCGCTCAACATTGCCGTTTCGCAGAGTGGCTATTCGACCAATACGATTGCGGCGCTCGATTACATGCGCGCACACGATATGGCTGCAGTTGCGCTCACGGCGAACGTCGAGGCGCCCATCAAGGAGCACACTGACATCGTTCTTGACTACGGTGTGGGCGTCGAGTCGGTGGACTTTGTAACTCTGGGCGTCGAGGTTCTCGTTGAGTATCTGGTGCTTTTTGGTATTTACGGCGGTCAGGCGCGCGGAACGATTGACGCCAAGGGCGTCGCCTCGCGTCTTGACGACCTGCGCGAGGCCATCCAGGCCAATGCCGTGATGTGCAAGACCGCCGAGGCATATGTCCAAGACCACATGCTCGAGCTTTCTGAGCACACGCCCGCCATGGTCGTCGGCAACGGCCCCAACTATGGCGTTGCCGAAGAGGCGGCCCTCAAGTTGAGCGAGACCATCAAGATTCCTGCCATGCATCACGAAGGCGAGGAGTTCGTCCACGGTCCCGAGATGCAGATCGTTCCGGGCTATCTGGTGTTTATCGTCGACGATCCGCAGGGGTCGGAGCGTCTTGCGAATATCGCTGATGCGCTATCGAACGTTACGACAAAAACGGTGCTGCTCACGGCCCATCCCAAGGGTAGGGCTCACGAGGTTGCGGTGCCTCAGGTGGCTCCGCTGCTCAGCGCAATTCCCAATCTTGTGTTCTTCCAGACGATTGCGGCCATGATAGCCGAGCGTCTGAAGTCATGGGACGTGCACCCGTATCTTGATGCCGTCTCCAAGCAAATGGAGGTCAAGGCAGAGGGCTACGAAGAGTCAGTCAATGCGCTTAAGGCCAAAGCGGCCGAGTGTTACGGAATGTAAGCGGGTTTTGATGCCCGTTGGCATGGGGGATGTGGAAACAACCCCAGAAAGGAGAGACAAATGAAGGAAACCGAGAAGATCGAGATCATGCATTTCGACCAGGAGGGCTATCTCGAGGACGGCAAGGCGCTCTACGAGACCGGCAAGAAGATGACCGCGCTCGCCGACAAGGTCGCCGACGAGGGCTACGACGCCGTGTTCCTGATGGGCGTCGGCGGCACCTGGGACGAGCTCATGCAGCTCGAGTACCTCATGAACAAGTTCGGCGACCGCGACCTCGAGGTCTACCTGATCCACGCCGCCGAGTGGAACGTCATGGGCCACAAGCGCATGACCGAGAAGTCCGTCGTGCTCACCGCCTCCGAGTCCGGCACCACCCCCGAGGTCCTCGAGGCCGTCAAGAAGATGAAGGACATGGGCGTGCGCGTCTACGCCATGACCAAGCCCGAGGGCCCCATCGGCCAGGCTGTCGGCGCCGAGAACTGCGTCGCCATGGCTTCTGACCATGGTTCAGGCGGCTGCGAGAAGGGCTACTACCTCGCCGACTGCTTCGGCCTGCGCCTGCTCAACCGCCGCGGCTGCTTCCCCAAGTTCGATCTGTTTATCGAGCAGACCAAGGACATCTGGAAGGACATGCTCGATATCCGCAAGCGCTTCGAGCCGCGCGCCGAGGAGCTCGCCAAGAAGTACGCCCTGGCCCCCTACACCATGTTCATCGGCTCCGGCGCCCTGTGGGGCGAGACCATCCTGTTCTCGATGTGCATCCTGGAGGAGATGCAGTGGAAGCGCACCCGCTACATCCCCACGGCCGACATCATCCCCGGCACCCTCGAGCTCGAGGAGCCCGGCGTCCCCGTGTTCCTGTTCATGGGCGAGGACGAGAACCGCAAACTCGACGAGCGCGTCCGCGCCTTCCTGACCCGCGGCGTGACCGGCGACACCGACATCAACATCATCGACACCGCCGAGTTCGCGATCCCCGGCCTTGACGACGAGTTCCGCGTCATCGTCTCCCCGTGGATTCTGACGGTGCTCGTGACCGACCGCCTGGCTCGCTACTACGAGACGGTCACCAAGCATAACCTCAAGTATCGTCGCTACTATCACCAGTTCGACTACTAAAGAAAACGGGTGCGGGAACGTGCCGGGCTATTGAGAGGAACACAGAATGAGACAGTACATCATCGCCAGCCATGCGCACTTCGCTACCGGCATCAAGGAGAGCGTCGAGCTGCTCTCGGGCGCTCGCGACAACGTCCACGATCTTTCGATGTTCGTCGATGGCCGCATGGACGTGGCCGAGGAGGCCCAAAAACTGCTGGCAGGCATGTCTGCTGACGATGATGTCGTTGTCTGCACCGACCTCTTTGGCGGCAGCGTCAACAACGAGTTCACCAAGATCGTCCAGACGCGTCCCCGCACGTACCTCGTTACCAACATGAACCTTCCTCTCCTCATCCAGCTGCTGTTCTCTGACGAGTCGGCGCCGGTTGAGGAGACGATTCGCGCCATCGTCGCTGCGGACGATACGCGCGTGAAGTTTGTCAACGATCTTTTGGTCGATGACGACGAGGAAGAAGAGTTCTAATCCGCAGCACCTACTGATACGCCGTAAGACGGCACAAGACCTTTGGGGGGTCACATTATGATTCAGCTACTTCGCGTTGACCATCGCCTGCTTCATGGCCAGGTCGCAGTTTCCTGGGTTCAGGGCCTTGGCTCCAACTGCATCTTCTGCGTGGGCGATAAGGTCGCTAACGACCCGGTGTGGAAGACGACGCTCAAGATGGGCAAGCCTGCCGGCTGCAAGCTCGTCATCAAAGATATGGCGAATGCCATCGAGGCCATTAACTCGGGTGTGACTGACAAATACAAGATGATTATCTGTGTCGCCACCATCGCTGAGGCAAAGCAGCTTGTTGAAGGCTGCCCGCAGATCAAGTCGGTCAACCTGGGCAACACCAAGCCCAAGGACGAGAAGCGCCCCGATGCTCGTCAGGTCTCTCGTCAGATCTTCCTGACTGCAGCCGAGGAGGCCGATGTGCGTGAGATGCTGAACAACGGCGGCGAGGTCGAGATCCGTCCCCTGGCCGATGACCCCAAGGTTGACTGCGCCAGCGTGCTCTAGGCGTTCAATTTCGAAGAGTCTGAGCTCTTCGTAGTGTCCTATTAGGAAAGGGGGATATATGCTTACCCAAGCAATCCTCATCGGACTTATCGCCGCATTTGGTAAGTTCGACTGCCAGCTCGGTACGCTCTATGCGTTCCGCCCCATCGTCCTGTGCCCGCTCGTGGGCCTGGTGCTGGGGGACCTGCAGTCCGGCCTCGCGATCGGTGCGAGTCTGGAGCTGCTGTTCATGGGCTCGATCTCCATCGGCGCCTACGTGCCGCCTAACGAAACCGTCGGCGGCGTGCTCGCCTGCGCGTTTGCCATTCAGCTCGGTCAGGGTACCGAGGCAGCCATCGCGCTTGCCATGCCCATCGCCGTCCTTTCGCTGACGTTCGACAACATTACCAGTGCCTTGTTCCCCGTGTTTGTCGATATGGCAGACAAGTTCGCCCTCAAGGGAAACCTTAAAGGCATCTACGCCGTTCATTGGGGAATTGGAATCTGGGGCTGCGTCGAGTACTTCCTGCTGTGCGGCGGCGCCTTCTATTTGGGTTCCGACGCCATCCAGGGCCTGCTCGACTTCGTCCCGTCCTTCATCATTGATGGTTGCGGCGTTGCCGCCAACATCCTGCCTGCCATGGGCTTCGCCATGCTCGGCCGCCTGGTGCTCACCAAGCAGCTCGTGCCCTTCTACTTCCTGGGCTTCCTGCTGTGCTCCTACGCCAACGTGCCCGTCCTGGGCGTCGCCCTGATCGCCATCATCATCGGCATCGACAAGTTCGACCTGCTCGGCCTGGGCGGAGCCCAGCCCCAGCTCTCCGCGGAAGGGGATGAGGACGATGACTTCTAGTCCCGAGAACAAGATCACGCGCTCCGACCTCGTCAAGAGCGCCGTCAACGTCGGCGCCCTGGGCATGGAGTTCTCCTGGACCTACTACAAGCAGATGAACATCGCCTTCTGCCTGATGGTCGCCAACATGCTCAAGAAGATCTACGCCGGCCGCCCCGACGACTACGCCGAGGCCCTGCACCGCCACTGCGCGTTCTTCAACATCACCGTCCAGTTCGCCCCGTTCGTCGGCGGCATCGCGATGGCCATGGAGGAGAAGGTCGCCCGCGGCGAGATCGAGCCCGAGAGCGTCAACGACGTCAAGGCCGCCCTCATGGGCCCGCTGTCCGGCATCGGCGACTCCATCTTCCTGTCGACGCTGCGCGTGGTCGCCGCCGCGGTGGGCATCAGCCTGTGCCAGGCCGGCAACCCCTTCGGCCCCATCGCCTTCCTGCTCATCTACAACGTCCCCGGCTTCGCGCTGCGCATCTGGGGCGCCGTCAAGGGCTACGAGCTGGGCGTGGGCTTCCTGGACGAGGCCCAGAGGACCGGCCTCATGCAGAAGATCATGACCTGCGTGGGAATCGTGGGCGTCATGGTCGTGGGCGCCATGTGCAAGGACATGTTCTGGGCCAGCATCCCGGTGGCCATCGGCTCGGGCGACGACGCCCAGACCCTCCAGGACATCCTGGACGGCATCATGCCCGGCATGCTCGGCATGATCGCCTTCTGGCTGTACTACTGGCTGCTGTCCAAGAAGATCAACCCCATGGTGCTGATCGTGGCCACCATGGTCGTGGGCATCATCGGCGCGTTCTTCGGCGTGCTGGCGTAAGGGCCCGGCCTATTATCTGCCCCCAAGGGAAACGGCGACCCATTGCGGTCGCCGTTTTTTATTACCGAAAGCTAGCTGGAGGTGCTTCGTGATTCGATCTGACAATCCATCCGATAATGGCGTGAGCGGGGCGATGTATCTATTTGGCACGGCGCTCTTGTGGAGTTTTATCGGCATCCTCGTTCGCGCCAATTCGCAGTCAGCTCTTTTGATCGGTGCCGTTACGGCAATATTTATGGCGCTCTTTATCCTGCTCGTCGGCAGGCCCGTCCTCCGCGTCAGCCGTCTTATTGTCCTTGTGGCCGTCTGCAACTTCGTGACGGGCACCACGTTTAACTTTGCCAACCAGCTCACGACGGTCGGCAACGCGATCGTTCTGCAGTACACCTCGATGATTTTCGTTATCGTGTATCAATCGCTCGCAACTCGCACGTTGCCCTCGCCTGCGAAGATTGCCTCCGTGGTGGTTGCTTTTACGGGTATGGGACTTTTCTTTTTAGGCGATTTGAGCGCCGAGGGCATGCTCGGCAACCTGCTTGCTGTCATTTCGGGCGCCACCTTTGGGCTGTGTTTCTTTTTAAACTCTCGCCCCGATGCGTCGCCCATGGTGTCCTCGCTCATCTCCTGCGGTATCTCGATGCTGCCGATCGTCTATTTTGCCGGTGCCCTAGACTCCGTGAGGCCATTTGAGTGGGGGCTCATGCTGGTGCATGGCCTTTTTTGCAGTGGCCTTGCGAGCGTGCTGTATGCCAAGGGGATCGCGCGAACCAACGCGTTTGCGGCCAACTAGTTTTGCATGAGCGAGGTCGTGCTCG
>URTW01000040.1 GCA_900550815.1 uncultured Collinsella sp. | reverse complement strand
CCACATCCCCTTCGGCTGCCTCCCGCCCCCCCGCTTCCGCCTCTTCGGCCGCCTCGGTCTCCTACGCCGCCTCGGCCGCCTCGATCGCCTTCGCGACCGCCTCGGTCGCCTCCTCGGCCTCCTCGATCGCCAAAGCCGCCGCGACCGCCACGGTCGCCGCCACGGCCGCCACGGTCGTCACGGCCGCCGCGAGGACCGCGATCCTCGTCCAGGCCCATGGCGACGAGCGGAGCGATAACCTTATCGAGAGCGGCCATCAGCTCGGTGGCCTCCTCGTAAGAAAGCTCGGGCAGGAGCTTCTCCTTCTTGTTGGCAAGCTCGACCAGGCCCTCAGCGGCATCCTCGGCAGCGAAGACAACGATCTTGCGCATATCGCCCTCGGCGTCGTCGATGCGGCCGACCAGATCGGCAGCCTCGGCCTCGGCCATCAGGCCATCGAGTTCACGGAGGCGCATGCCTAGCAGGTCGGACATTTCCTTCTGCTCCATCTTGGGCTTGAGGTCAAGAAGCTTGATGGCGCGCTCGATGTTCGCCATGCGCTCGGCCTTGGCCTCCTCCTCCTTGGAAATAGCAAAGCGACGGCTACGCAGCAGGCGGGCGGCCTTCTGCATCTTGTCCATCAGCTCTTCGTCATCGTAATCAACGGCGGCCTCGACAACCTCGGCCTCCTCCTCGGCGGAAACCTCGTCAGCAGCCTCAACCTCGGCAGCTTCGGTCTCCACGGTCTCGACTGCCTCGACCTCGGCAGCCATGGTCTCGTTCTCGGTCTCGTTCATGATCTCTTCGTTCTCGGACATGAGACTCCTTCTTGGCCCTCTCGGGCATCATCGCCCCATTCGCGGGGCCCGTCGCGCACTCTTTGCGCTTTAAACATTCATGCCTCTCGGCAAAACGTCCATTAGTTTATGGTGTCGCCATCCAATCTAGCTGCAGAATCTATGTGCACACATTAATGCGACATGTGTGACTCGCGACGAGCGTACACCAGCGACGCCACGAACCCGACCACGGCAATTACAGCCGCCACACGCACGGCAGCTGCAAATCCAATCGCCTGGGCTACGTCCGTCGCAGCGCCAGCGGCGCCGGCGGTCGCAGCAGAACTCGAGAGCAGACCGATAAACAGCGACGGGCCAAACGATGCGGCAATCATATTCCACGTGTTAAGCAATGCCGTTCCGTGAGGATGTTCAGCGGCGGGTAGCGTCTCCAAGCCGGCCGTTTGCGAGGGGCTCAGCACCAAACCGACTCCGGCATACACCACAACGGTCAGCGCCACGACGACGCCGATGTTCATACTTACCGCCGTCATCGAGATGGCAGTCTGCCCCACGGCAATCAGGGCAAAGCCGACCGGCAGCAGCGGCCATGCGCCACGGGCGTCCATCACGCGTCCGCCCACAATCGAGGTCACGGCGTTGCAGGCAATCGCCGGCAAAATGAGCAAGCCCGCAATAAGTGCGGTCATGCCGTATGCGCCCTCAAAATAGAGCGGCAACAAAACGCTCATCGAGAACGTCGTCATCATCGACACCACCACAAGCAGGCACGCGGGCCAAAAACGAACGCTCGCCATGGGACGCACGTTAAGCACCGGATGCTCGAGCTTGAGCTGACGGGCCGCAAACAGGCCGAGCAGCACAATGGCGGCGAAGAGCGTCACGATGCCGGCAATCAGATTGGTCGAGAACTCGCCTACGGAATACACAAATGCCGTAATACCGGCAGCGAGCAAAACAACCGACAGAATATCAAGCGTGGCGTTCGAACGCTCTCCGACATTCTGAACAAGCTTTACGCCCGCCGCAGCGACCACAATGCCGCCCACCAGCGGCACTACGAACACCGCCCTCCAGCCAAACAACGTGCACATAAGACCGCTGATCACGGGTCCAAACGCCGGCCCCAGCGTAATGCAGGCACCGCCCAGGCTCAGATACAGACCGAGCTTCTCGCGCGGAGCGCAAGACAGCACCACGTTCATCATGAGCGGGAACAAGATGCCCGATCCCGCAGCCTGCAAAATACGACTTTGCAGCAAAACGCTAAACGACGGAGCGAGCAGACACAGGACTTCGCCGGCGACCATACATCCGCATGCGAAAAACAACAGCTTGCGCGTCGAGAAACGGCCGGACAGGAAGGCCATGATGGCCGTAAAGATCGACGTCACAATCATGTAGCCCGAGACGAGCCACTGCGCCGTGGTGGCACCCACCGAAAAGGCTGCCATAATGTCGTGCAACGCCACGTTAATGATGTTCTCGTTAAACGCGGCAACAAAGGCTGCAATATACATTACGACGAGAATCGCCGCAGAGGCCGATGGCGTTACTTGAACTTGTTGCTGAGATTTGCTCCCCATGCATTTCCTTCCTCTTGGAACGACAGTCGCATCGCCCCAGAGGAACGGTCCAGGGCGAAAAATGAGCCCTAGACTTACGCCAGACGCCGTACACGACGAATCTGGCAACATGGTCCAACATCGAAAGATTGTAACGCGGACGCACAGCTTTCCTTCCGCGCTATTATTAAAAGTCCACGAAAGCATAAGACATGAGGAGCCCGCCATGATTAAGCCCATCATGAAATCCGAGTTCTTTTTGCGTCTGCCTTCCGAAGACGCGGGACCCGACGATGCCGCGACCGGGCAGGACCTCCTGGATACACTCCACGAGCATGAGCACGAGTGCGTGGGGCTCGCCGCCAACATGATCGGTGTGCGCAAACGCATCATCTGCGTAAAGGACGGCAACAGGGCGCTCCTGATGTACAACCCTCAAATTCTTGAACAGGTCAATGCCTATCAGACGAGCGAAGGATGCCTCTCGCTGATCGGCGAGCGTCCCTGCACCCGCTATCGCCGCATTAAGGTTGAGTATTTGGACGAGAACTTCGTTCACCGCATCAAAAACTTCTCGGGCTACACCGCCGAGATCATCCAGCACGAAATCGACCACTGCAACGGGATTGTTATTTAGACAGCCAGGGTAACGATGCAGATTGAGCACACGACAGCGAGCGAGCCGCATTTGCGCCAAGGTGACGTGAAATGAGAGGGCGCTGACCTTCTGGTCGCGCCCTCGAAATTGAACGTCAGATTGGCGTGAATGCGGCTCGCGCAGCGTCAAGTGGTCCGCCGTTCGGTAGAACGGCGGAACTAATTAGCTCTGGCGGTAATGGTCAAAGAAGTCGGCGAGGTCTTCGAGGGACTCTTTGAGTACTTCCATGCGCGGCAGGTACACGATACGGAAGTGGTCGGGCTCAGCCCAGTTGAAGCCGCCGCCGCGCGTGATCAGGATCTTCTTCTCGTGCAGCAGGTCAAGGGCGAACTGCTCGTCATCGGTGATGTTGAACTTCTTCACATCCATCTTGGGGAAGATGTAGAACGCTGCACGCGGCTTAACCACCGAGATGCCGTCAATCTTGTTGAGCGCCTCATACACAAAGTTGCGCTGCTCGTAGACACGGCCGCCGGGACGGATGTAGTCGTTAACGGACTGATGGCCACCGAGTGCCGTCTGAACGATCGATTGAGCCGGCACGTTGGAGCACAGGCGCATGTTGGAGAGCATGTTGATGCCCATGATGAAGTCGCTCATGCAGCGCTGGTTGCCCGAAAGCACCATCCAGCCAATACGATAACCCGCGATCATGTGCGACTTGGAAAGGCCGCTAAAGGTGACGCAGGGCAGATCGGGAGCGAGCGAGGCAATCGAGACGTGCTCGTAGCCGTCCATGCACAGGCGGTCGTTGTTCTCATCGGCATAGATCTTCAGCTGATGCCTGCGTGCAATCTCGACGATGCCCTCGAGCACCTCGCGCGGATAGACAGAACCCGTGGGGTTGTTGGGGTTGATGATGACGAGGGCTTTGGTCGCGCTCGTGATCTTGGACTCCATATCCTCCAGGTCGGGATACCAATCCGCCTGCTCATCGCACAGATAATGTATGGGATGACCGCCAGCAAGGGTTGCGCACGCCGTCCAGAGCGGATAGTCGGGGCTGGGGATCAGAATCTCGTCGCCATTGTCGAGCAGCGCGTTCATCGAAAGCTGAATGAGCTCGGACACGCCGTTGCCCGTGTTGATTTGCGCAAAGAGAAGGTTGGGCAGGCCCTTTATCTGCTAATTATGCATGATCGCGTTGCGCGCGGAGATCAGGGCTCGCGAGTTGGAATAGCCTTCGCAGTCGGGCAGCTGCTGGCGCATGTCCTTGATGACCTCGTCGGGCGTGCGGAAACCGAAGGGCGCCGGGTTGCCGATATTGAGCTTGAGGATGCGCTCGCCCTCGTCCTCCATACGGGCAGCCTCGTCGACGACGGGACCGCGCACGTCATACAGGACGTTATCGAGCTTGGTGGATTTAGAAAAAGTACGCATGGTGGTGCTCCTTGCAATTTGAGCTGAGGGATGGGGTTCGGGCTTGGAATCGTTGCGGGGTGATGATGCCTCGCCTTGATCGGCGTCGCCGGCAAGCAGCCAGGTAACATCGACCTCCAAAATCCGGGCGAGCAGCTCAGCCACATCGCGCCGCGGGATCGTCTTGCCGCTCACATATTGGCTCATCTGACTCTTGCCGAGTTTTTTGCCGAGCATCTCCGATGCGCGGATTACGTCCGACTGGCGAACGTCGCGATTGGACATAGTCTGTCGCAGGCGATCGCAAAACGTCTCTTGGGCCACAGGAACCTCCTTGCTGGCAAAGTTCAATTTATAGAACACGAATTGAACCAAGGTTCAATTTAGCAAGCAGTATAGCGCCGTACCTCATTCGAAAGTTCAATTTCATAAGAAAACGTACGGAACTCCGAGTTTTGCCCAAAGCGGACAATGACGTGCACACGTTTAGAGGTATTCAAGGAATCGAGCGGCGGCAAGCGAAACGTCAGCCGTGCGATATATCGCATTGATCTGCCGATGAGGATGTCCCTCGAGCGGACGCACGGCAACATCGAACTGACAGCGACGCAAGATGAGCGCGGGAAGAATGCTAACGCCCAGGCCGTCCTCGACCATAGCCATAATCGCATAGTCATCCCAGGTCGACAGCTTAGAGCGCACTGCCAGGCCCGCGCGGCGAAACAGCGGCGTAATCTCGTCGTCGCTACCGCGTTCCAGCAGGATAAACTGCTCGTTGGCCAAATCGGCAAGGGAAACGACCTCCGCGGTGGCAAGCGAGGAGTCCGCTGGCACCACGGCCATCTGCTCGTCTAGCACCAACGGTCGCGACGCCATGCCGGCGCCGCGTGGCTCGCGCGGGATAAAGCCCAGGTCACAACGACCCTCAGCCACCCATTGTTCAATCTCTGAGTAATCACCCATCAGCAACTCATAATCGACGTCCGGATGATCGGCACGAAAGCGCGCAATCACCGGCGGCAGCACGTGGGTCGCCACGCTCGAAAACGTACCGATGCAGATTTTGCCGCGCATGAGCCCGCGCATCTCATCCACCCGTCGCTGCAAGCGAGTGAATTCCTCGCATAACGCCTCGACTGCCGGCATGACCTGCCGCCCGTCGGCAGAAAGCACTACGCCCTCGCGACTGCGGTCGAGCACCTTAAAGCCCCAATCGGCCTCAAGATCGGCCACCATACGGCTCACGCCCGACTGCGAATAGCTCAGCCGCTCGGCAGCACGCGTAAAGCTTCCGGCGCGCACCGTCTCCAGCAGCACCTGCATCTTTTGAATATTCGTTTCCACGAGGCGCCTCCACCTATGCATGAGTTTTTGTCATGTTAACTATGCATTATATTCGCTTTTCTTCTAAAGCCAGTTCACCCATAGTGAACTTGTTCGGATATAGAGGGGATGTCAGCGCATGAACAACGGACTGTTTACGTACTTAGCAGCATTGCTATTGTTTGGCTCCAACGGCATCATCGCCGCCGCCATCGCACTGCCGAGCTCCGATATCGTGCTACTGCGCACGTTTTTGGGCGCCCTCTCGCTTGTCACTATCCTTGCCATCACCCAACGCCATAAACTGCAGGCGCCATCTCGTCCCCGCGAAGCCGCAGCACTCCTTCTCTCGGGAGCCGCGCTGGGCGCCAGCTGGATTTTTCTGTTCCGCGCCTACCAGACGATCGGCGTCGGCGTATCCTCGCTGCTGTACTACTGTGGCCCCATCATCGTTATGGCGCTCTCCCCACTCATCTTTGGTGAAAAACTGACCGGCGGCAAAATCGCCGGGTTTATCGCCGTCGCCTGCGGTGCTTTTCTCATTGCAGAACAAGGTCTAGGCGGCAATATGCCCATTGCGGGTATTGTCTGCGGTATCGCCTCGGCATTTTGCTATGCGCTGATGGTCATCGCTAGCAAGGGTGCGCCACACATCGAAGGCCTCGAGAACTCCACGCTCCAGGTGAGCGCCGCCTTTGTGACCGCGCTGGTCCTCACGCTCATCACGCAGGGCGCTCCCTCATTCCTGTCCGCCGGCGTCGCCACCAGTATTGATTGGCACGCCGTCGTCATGCTCGGCGTCATCAACACCGGCATCGGTTGCCTGCTCTACTTTAGCGCCGTCGCCAAGCTGCCCGTCCAGACCGTCGCGGTCGTCGGCTACCTCGAGCCGCTTTCGGCGGTCGTGTTCTCCGCCGTCCTTTTGGGCGAAGCCATAACACCGGTCCGTCTGATGGGCGCCGCGCTTATCATCGGCGGCGCGATTTTTTGCGAACTCGCCGGCAAACGCGCAAACGCCAAGGCTGGCATCGCCCAGACAGCACGTGCTTAAAAGCCCCTGTTTTGAAATGCTACCTACGTACATAAATAATCCCCAGCTGGGGATTATTGTCTAAAATAACCTGATGTGCCAAACTGCTCTTGTATGTATAAAGACGGCATAAAGTTATTTGTCCTAGACAGATAACCGGATGTCTAAGGGAGTCCTCGTGGCACACAACAAACTGGAGGCAAACCTCCAAGACCAGCGCGGGCAAGGCGGGCACGGAGCCATCCCCCTCTCCGCTGGCATGCTGCTCGTAACGCTCGGCGTCGTCTATGGCGACATCGGCACGAGCCCCATGTACACCATGAAATCAATCGTCGCCAACAACGGCGGCATCGGTACCGTCAGCGAGGACATGATCCTGGGCGCGCTTTCGCTCGTCATCTGGACCATGACGCTCGTGACCACGGTCAAGTACGTGGTAATCGCCATGAAGGCCGACAACCACAACGAAGGCGGCATCTTCGCCCTGTTCAGTCTCGTGCGCAAGGTGGCGCCATGGCTGATTCTCCCCGCCATGATCGGCGGCGCGGCGCTGCTCGCCGACGGCATCCTCACCCCCGCCGTCACGGTTACCACGGCCATCGAGGGCTTGCGCACCATCGAGTGGGGCCACGCGCTATTGGGTGACGGTCAGACCAATGTGATCATCATCACCATCATCATTATCTGCGGTCTATTTGCCATGCAGCGCGCCGGCACCTCGTCAATCGGCAAGCTGTTCGGCCCGCTCATGACGTTGTGGTTCCTGTTCCTGGCAGGCGCCGGCCTGTTCAACATGCTCGGCAACCTGTCCATCCTGCGCGCGCTCAACCCCATCCGCGGCATCATGTTCCTGTTCTCGCCCATCAACCACTCGGGCATCATGGTGCTCGGCTTCGTCTTCCTGTCGACGACCGGCGCCGAGGCGCTCTATTCAGACATGGGCCACGTGGGCAAGGCCAACATCTACGCATCCTGGCCGTTTGTTAAGGCGGCCCTTATCCTCAACTATCTGGGTCAGGGAGCTTGGCTGCTCGCCAATAACTCCAACCCCCAGATGCTCGCGATGGATATCGTCAACCCGTTCTATATGATGCTTCCCGAGCCCCTGCGCCCCTTTGCCATCGTGCTTTCGGCCGTGGCGGCCATCATCGCCTCGCAGGCGCTCATCACCGGCTCGTTCTCGCTGGTATCCGAGGCCACGCGTCTCAACCTTATGCCGCATCTGCGCATCCACTACCCCAGCGACACCAAGGGCCAGCTCTATATTCCGCTCGTCAACAACATCATGTGGGTCGGCTGCATCTTCATCGTGCTGCTGTTCCAGAACTCGGCGCATATGGAAGCCGCCTACGGCCTCGCCATTACCGTAACCATGCTTATGACCACGACGCTTTTGACGAGCTACATCGCCGGCATCCTCAAGCACAAGCTGGGTGCCTGCGTCTTCGCCCTGCTCTTTGGTGCCATTGAGCTATGCTTCTTCGCTTCGTGCCTCACCATGTTCTTTGACGGCGGCTACGTCATGATCTTCCTGGCCGCACTGCTGTTTGGCCTTATGTACGTGTGGCGCCGCGGCACCGCCATCGAGCGCACGCAAACGATCCTGCTGCCCGTCTCCAAGTACATCGATCAGCTCAACCGCCTGCGCAACGACGAGACTTACCCCGTGCTCGCCGACAATCTGGTATTTCTCACCAACAGCCCCGACCCGCTCACGCTCGACCGCGACGTGCTCTATTCCATCCTGGACAAGCACCCCAAGCGCGCCAAGGCATATTGGTTCATCAACGTGCACGTTACCGACGAGCCCTATACGCACGAGTATTCCGTTGAGACCTTTGGCACAGACTTCCTGTTCCGCGTGCGCTTGGACCTGGGCTTTAAGGTCAACCAGCGCGTCAACGCCTACCTGCGCCAGATCGTTGGCGACCTGATGGCATCGGGTGAGCTGCCGCCGCAGCATCACGCCTACTCCATCTACGAGACGCGCGGCAACGTGGGCGATTTCCGCTTTTGCATGCTGCGCAAGATGCTTGCCCCCGAAACGGACATCAACCGCAATGACCACCGCGTGATGGCCATCAAGTACGCCGTCCGCCGCGCCTGCGGAAGCCCGGCACGCTGGTACGGTCTCGAGAACTCGGCCATCATCATTGAGTACGTACCGCTCTTTGCCCGCATGCGCCCGGCCGTCAAACTTGTGCGCACCCAGGTGCCGCTCGAGGTTCAGATCGAAGAGGCCGAGGAAATGGAGGTCGACATCTTCTCGGACGACTTGGTCAACGGCAACGAGGCCGGCAAGAGCATGAACGTCGATCCCACCGAGCTGCTCGAGAGCGTCGCCGATACGCCCGAACAGCAACAGCTCGATGGCCTCGAGAACGAACAACTCAACGACGCCAACTTCTAGCGACGTCACAAATCAACGACAGCGGCCCTGCACCTCGCGAGAGGTGCAGGGCCGTCTTGTATCGCAATAAAGCTAGCGACTACGAACGACGCGGCTCGGGAACCACGAGCCTATCGGGGCTCGCGCCCTCGGCATCCATCAGGCTCACGTAGCGAATCGACGGATCCCCATACATCGCGTAGTAATAATTGCCCGTGCGCGCGCTAAAGCATCCGGTATAGATAGTCTTCTCGAACTTGCCATCGCCCATCCTGGACGCCCCCTCAATCATCACCACGCCCTCGAGTGAACGGAACATGCGGACGACGTTTTCGGTCTCGCTCTCCTTTTGCGGGTAATTGGCATTGAGGTACGCCGCCTTTACAAAACGGCTCGGCGAATAGCAGTCACCCGGAATACCGCGCATGCCGGCGCCCGCGCCATAGGGCTTGAGCTCGGCGCCACGCCATGTCGCCGTCTGCGGAAAATCACTTGTGGCAGTGATATAGGTGCGCAGGTTTTCCATGTGCCACGGGAAGGTCGGCTGATTGGCAAGGGTGTCGACCGGATTGTCGTATACATGCAGGCCGTCAGCCATCATCTCGACCACGATGCTGCGCTGGCTGTCGCCGATAATCCAATGGAGCAGCGACACGCCCAGCCCCTCTCCGGCAGATTTGGCGACAATCACCGTGTCGCGCAGCGCGGCCTCGACCTCATCGACCGTCGAGAACGTCGCTGCCACCCACAGGGGAAACTCATAGGCCGCGATATTGGTCTTGCCGTCGACAGGGTCCTCGGCATACTCGGCATAACCCGGGAAATTGAGACCCGCCACGGCGAGGCCCGCATCGTTGCCGCAGTCGAAGAACATAGGGTAGTTCTTGTAATCGATGCACATACCGATCACCGCGTGTGCCGCTGTCGCGTCGTCGATAAACGAATACGGAATGTGGAACCCGCGCGGCATCACGCGAACCTGTTGGCCGTAGTCAAAGCTCCAGTCGAGGTTGCGGCCTAGATACATGTGGCCAGAATTATCGGTAAATCGAATGCTCGTACACATAGCGCCTCCTAGCTTTACGTTCCTGCTAAGGTTATTGTCACCAAACAAAAAGGCGCTAAACACAAAAGCCCGGACATGACAACAATGTCACGCCCGGACTATTCAAGCTGGATAAACTCAACCAAGTTAACCCCGCAGGTCGTCTAAGGGGTCAAAGTGCCGCAGATTGCCACGAAAGAGGAGCGAAGCGTACTTAAGGTACGCGAGCGACGATTGAGCGGCAAGGTGCGGTGCTTTGATCCCCTTAGACCAACTTGCCGAGACAGTGGTCGATCATATGCTGGATCATTTGTGCCTCAAAGCCCGCGTAGTCGCGGCGGCACTCCTTCATCTTGCCGTCGACAATCTGGTCAAAGGCAACCTTGCACTTGATGTAGCGTGTGGACTTGGTGACCTCCTCGTGCGTCAGGCAGCTCTCCTCCATCTTGCTGGCGCCCAGGCCAAACACCAGACGGGGGTTGTAGAGCACGTGGGGCTCGCCGGCATCGTCCAGGTAGACGCAAACCTTCTTGGTAACGCCAATCTGGTTAGCGGCCAAGCAGCCGGCATCGTCGAGCGACTTGATGGTATCGATCAGGTCCTGCGCCACCGACTCGTCCTCGACGGTCGCGACCTCGCAACGCTGGGACAGAATAGCCTCGTCGTGGCAGAGCTCTTTAATCATACGTTCCTCCATAGGGGTCGTTGTAACCGCTTAAGTATACGGTACCCACACATTTTCATGCGAAAGATACCGCCCGTCCGTTACAAACCGCCGAACATCAACATGCGAGGAACACCAACTTCACAAAGGCGATATAGTGGGTGAGTTCGTGTCAATCGGCCTAAACTCGGGGCCGAACAAGGAAAGGGTATGCATGGACGAACTATTTCACGTCAGTGAGCGCAAGTCCACAATCGGGACCGAACTCCGCGCTGGACTGACAACATTCCTGGCGATGGCCTACATCATCGCCGTCAACCCCGCGGTGCTCTCGGGCGCTGGCATCGATGCGGGAGCGCTCGCCTGCGCCACCTGCCTGGGCGCCGGCATCATGACCATCTGCATGGGCATCTTCGCTAACCGCCCGCTCGCCTGCGCGTCGGGCTTAGGCGTCAACGCGATGATCGCTGGAATCACCACCACCGTCTGCGGCGGTGACTGGCACGTGGCCATGAGCGTCATCTTCCTCGAGGGTATCGTCATCTTGCTGCTCGTGCTTTGTGGCCTGCGCGAGGCCATCATGGACGCCATCCCGGTTGTCCTGCGTCACGCCATCTCGGTGGGTCTGGGCCTGTTCATCGCCATGATTGGCCTGTGCGATGCCGGCAGTATCACCGCTGGCGCCGGTACACTCGTCGGTCTGGGCGACATCACCTCCCCCACCTTCATCGTCGGCATCATCTCCATCCTGGTGACAGTCGCCCTCGCCTGCCGCATCGTCCCCGGCTCGCTGCTCATCGGCATCGTCGTCGCCGTCATCGCCGGTATCCCCCTAGGTGTGACCCAGGCTCCGACCGGTATCATCGCCCCGCTCGACTTCTCGAGCATCGGTGGCCCCATCGCCGACGCCGGCGGCGTGCCCGCCATCGTCAAGGTCCTTACCGACCCCGCGCTCCTCGTCATCTCGTTCTCGCTGCTCATGAGTGACTTCTTCGACACCATGGGCACCGCGATGGCCGTGGCCAAGCAGGGCGAGTTCCTCACCGACGACGGCAACGTCGAGAATATCAAGGAGATCCTGATCGTCGACTCCGCCGCCGCTGCTGTGGGCGGTTTCATGGGCGTCTCCTCCATCACCACCTTCGTCGAGTCCACCTCTGGCGCTGCCGACGGTGGCCGCACGGGCCTCACCTCCGTCACCACCGGCGTGCTGTTCATTCTCGCCGCGTTCTTCTCCCCCATCGTCACCATCGTTTCCAGCGCCGCCACCTGCGGTGCTCTGGTCTACGTCGGCTACCTCATGATGAGCGAGGCCTCCGAGATCGACTGGTCCGACGTGTCGCAGGGTTTCCCGGCGTTCATGATTGTCGCCGGCGTGCCCTTCACCTACTCCATCTCTGCCGGCATTGGCCTGGGCTTTATCGCCTACGTGATCGTCGCGCTCTTTAAGGGCGAGGCTTCCAAGATCAAGCCGCTCATGTGGATCGCAGCCCTTGCCTTCCTCGTCTACTTCTTCGTGGCGTAACGGCATAGTCTGCTAAAGCAAAACAACAAGGCGCGGAATCGCATCGAGCGGCTCCGCGCTTTTCTTTTAAAGCCAGGCTACGCACGGACGCGCGATGTATTGCTTCCCAAGTTTTGGACATTATGCCCTCCAAACGGCACTACCGCCGGCTACATCCTGCAGATATGCTGGGCGTAATCGCATAGGCTCTATGAGGATGGGAGTAACCATGGCCGCCATGTTCACGACCCCCAAGCGCAATGACAAAACCTCTGGAGCCCATTTTATCGAGCCCGACGTGCGCCGTCGCACGCTGCTCGCGCACGGAAGCTGACGTCGCGTGACCCGCCGCATCGTCTGCGGCCTGGCCTGCGCGCTCACGGTGAGCTCGCTGCTCATGCCGAGCGTCTCGCTCGCAGCGGAATGGGTCAAGGTCGG
>URTW01000039.1 GCA_900550815.1 uncultured Collinsella sp. | reverse complement strand
GGGGACGTACGATGCGGACTGGTCGGGACCTTATGGCTTGGCTTGCTCGTCCGCCTCGGTGATGATGTTGGCGTCCGTGAGCTCTGCGGCGGTAAGGAAGCGCATCTCGTAGACGGCGATACGCAGCAGGTTGCGGTCGGCACCGGGCATGCGCATAAGATCCCAGTTCTTGGCGACGGCTCGCAGGGCACAATCGATGCGATCGATGTGCTCGTAGGCACCGCGGCAAAGCTCCAGTGCATAGGGGTCGAGGGGACCCTTCGAGATCAGGAAATCGCCCTCGAGGACGCGCTCGAGCGGACTGTCCGTGGCCTCGGCCTGGAACAGCAGCTGCAGCGCCTGACTGCGGGCAAGCGTGCGCCCGCGATAAACCTTAAGGCTCAAAGGTTACTCCTTGGGGAAAACGAGGCCGTCGATGCAAACGTCAACACGCTCGACCTCAACGCCCACCTGGGCATCGATGGCGGCGACCACGGCGGCGCGAACGGCCTCGGCGAGCTTCTTGAACGGATAGCCAAAGAACACCACGACACGCACGGTGAGTGCGAGCTTGTCGCCGATGACCTCGGCCTCGACCGCCGGCTCGGAAGCCGGGGCCTTGGACGAGAGCATCATGGAGACAAGGTTGGTGGCAAGGTCCTTGACGCCAACGGAGGCGATGCCCTCGACATCCGACACGGCGCGCGAGACGATGGCGGTCAGAACATCGGGCGAAATGCCGATGCCGTCAATCTTGATTTCCTGGGGCATGAGTCCTCCTATAAGAGTTGGTTGCTAGACGCGGGAGACGAACTTGCCGTCGCGGGTGTCAACCTTGATGACCTCGCCCTCGTTGAGGTACATGGGGACCTGGATGACAGCGCCGGTATCGATCGTGGCCGGCTTGGTGGAACCCTGGACGGTGTCGCCCTTAAAGCCCGGGTCGGTCTGGACGATGGTGGTCTCGATGAACATCGGCGGGGTCACGCCCATGAGCTCATCGTCGGCGAAGAGCAGCTGGCAAATGTCGTTCTCGCGCAGCCACTTGGAGTTCTCGCCCACCATGTCCTCGGGAACGGGAACCTGCTCATAGGACTCGTTGTCCATGAAGATGTAGTCGGTGCCATCGTTGTAGAGGTACTGGAACTCACGGGTGGTGAGCATGACGCTCTCGAACTTGGTGCCGGCGTTGCAGGTGTTCTCGACGACACGGCCGCTCTTGATGTCGCGGGTCTTGTAGCGCACAAACGCGCCACCCTTGCCCGGCTTGACATGCTGGAACTCGACGATGGTGTAGACCTTGTCCTTAATGCGGAGACCGAGGCCGTTCTTGAAGTCGGCGGTAGAAATGGTAGGCATAGCGACCTTTCTTGTTATGGGCAGAACGCACAAGCGTCCAAATTACATACGACAGAAATTATACACTTGCAGACGGCGCCTGCAGCGAGCGCATAAAAAGAGAACGCGGGGCGCCCGAAGTGCTCCGGACGCCCCGCCCCAAAAATCTATCGAAATGGGCTAGCAATCGATGATGTGCAGGTCGTGCGGGGTCTTGGTGAAGGGCTCGTAGCCGTTCTCGGTGCCCACGCCGTAGTCCTCCAGGCGCACGCCGCCCACACCGGGCAGATACACGCCGGGCTCCATGGTGATAACCGAGCCGACCTCGATGGTGTTCTTGCTGCGGTTGAAGTTGGGCAGCTCGTGGATGTCGATGCCCACGCCGTGGCCCAGACCATGGTTGTAGTAATCGCCATAGCCGGCATCGCCGATGATCTTCTTGGAAAGCTAAAAAATGTCGTTGCCCTCGACGCCCGGATGGATGGCAGCGACGCACTCCTCGTGCGTACGGCGCACGAGCGCGTACAGGTCAAGCTGCTCCTGGGTAGGCTCGCCCATCACGACGGTGCGAGTCATGTCGGAACGATAATCGCAGTAGCCCGCGCCGTAATCCATGAGGACGAAGTCGCCCTTCTCGATGACACGGTCACTCGGTACGGCATGCGGGTTGGCGGTGTTGGGGCCGCTCGCCACAATGGAGCCGAAGGCCAGGCTGTCGGCGCCGTTGGCGAACATAAAGTTCTCGAGCTCGTTGCGAACCTGCTTCTCGGTCATACCGGGCTTAATAAAGCCGAGCATATGCTGGAAGGCGGCGTCGGTAATCGACTGCGCATGGCGCATGAGCTCAATCTCCTCGGCGTCCTTGATGGCGCGCATCTTGCGGATGTCGTCGTGCATCAGCGGCAGCATGCAGGCGACGGAACGGTCCTCCAGGCCGCGCTGAATACCCTGGTAGAAGTTGATCTGCATATCGTCCTCGACAGCGCAGACGCGGCATTTGTTGGCCGCAATCTTGCCGGCGACCCAGCCGGGGATGGTACCCTCGTCCATGTCGTAGACCCAGGGGCTGCCGGCGGGCGTGTTCTCCTCAAAGCTGTTGAGGTAGCGCGAGTCGGTGTGGAACAGGCACTGGTCGGCCGTAATAAACGCAGCGTGCGGGAACTCGAAGGTGTAGTCGAAGACGCCCTTCACGCCCGTAAGCCAACGAAGGTTGGCCTCGTCGCGCACCACGATGGCGTCGTAGCCACGCTCGGCCATCAGGGCACGGACACGCTCGATACGACCGGCAGGACCGGCAGCAAACTCAGACATGCAGATTCCTTTCTTGTTGTCTCCATATAGACGGGACGGGTCTCAACCGAACGACGGAATCGCATGCGATCCGCAACCGATTGAAAACCCGCCCCTCAACATGATACGAAAGACGATGGAAGTCAATAAATCTTAGAGAAGTTCTTTGCGAGAAGCCAAGTAGGCGTGAGCATGGCGCTCAAGAACCTCGTCCTCGACGCTCGTTAGGCGAATGGCACCGAGTGCTGCGGGCAGCGGCAGCATGCTGCGATTCGAGCGAGCGAACTGCTGCTTGCGGAACTCCTCGATATATGCGGCAGGCTCCAGGTCGAAGGCAAGTTCCTCGATACCAAAGTCCTCCAGACAGTCATCGACCTCAAAGACGTAATCGATATCAAAGTCGCAGGCATCATGTGCTAGGCGCGCCTCAAAGCGCATGCCCTCGGATAACAGCTGATAGGCAGGGACCTGCGAAGCGGCATCGCCCAAGCAAGCGCGCAAGGTACGCTCCCCCGTCTTGCCAAAATCGAGCGCATGGCGGGCGCTCGGGTTCGTGGCCATCAGTACGTCCTTGCGAGCAGTCTGAGACCATTGAACGGCATTGACGAGCGCGACCTCCTCGCCCGCGAGAATCTCGGGGACGGTCTCAATAAACTGATTCCAGCGGGACTTGCTGCTCGAAAGCATAGTGCCAACAAGTACCACATAGCTGAGCTTGAGGTCCTCGGGGTCCGCCTCGCGAACAAGGTCGAGGTCACACACGACCAAGCCCGGTTCGGGACGGAACGCGATAGCGGGAAGCGCATTCGACGACGAGGCAATGAGCGGCTTCATGGTCGTCGCGACCGTGAGCATGGCGTCGAAGGTCGTCGGCAGCAGCGCGCACTCGGTTCGGCCACACCACTGGTTGGCGCACCAGCTAACAACCGAGCAGGATGCGGCATCGCCAACGGCGACAACCAGATCGTCGCAGGTAATGCCGTTGGCAGACAAGGCGCCAAAGATAGCATCGGCATCGGCCAGCGTGGCACCAGCAGGCGAAACCTCAAGGGAGAACTGCGACACGGCAAAACCGGCGTCGACCAGCGCATGCTCGACGACCTCGCCAAAACGCTCGGATGTGGCGGAGTTCCAAACCACCATCGCGCGCTTAGGCTTGCCCACAGCCGAGGCAAACATACGCGACAGCTCATCGAACGCGCCCAATCCGACACGGACATCGACGCTGCGGTTTTGGAAATTGATCAGTTGGCGGCGAATCATAGCAGTCCACGCTCCAAAAGCATCTCGGCACAAAGGTAGGAAACGTCCTCGAAGGACTTGTTGCGAATATCAAGGGTAATATCGGCGGCCTGGCGATACAGCGGACGGCGATGCTCAAACAAGCGCGCGGCATGCTCGGGCGAGCGGAAATCGGGGCGCGTGTCGGACCGACGAATCTGGCGAATCGAATCCTCAAAGTCGCCCTCGAGGTACACGCACGTACCCATTTCGTGCATCAGCTCAATATTCACCGGCGTCTCGACGATACCGCCACCGCACGAAACCAACAGACTGCGCTCGCTTTGGAGCGAACGGAGCGCCGAGGTCTCGAGCTCGCGAAAACGATCCTCACCCTCGCTCTCAAAAATCTCGGTTACCGACTTGCCGCAACGGCGGACGACTAGGCGGTCGGTATCGATAAAACGCCGCTTGAACATAGTGCCGACGTTGCGCGCGAGCGTCGATTTGCCCGCGCCCAAAAAGCCGATAAAGAAGATATGGTCGCAGCCGTGTTTGGTGTGCTGGGACATGACGAGACCTATTCCTCGCAGGGAAGGTCGCGCAGGGCCCGGCACTCAAAGATACGGAAGATCTGCGTATACCACAGGTCCTGCGTGGCCTGCGGCTTTACCAGGATGGTATCGACGCCGGCGAAGTTGCCGCTCCACACGTCCGTGTAGAGCTGAGCACCGATCAGCACCGCCTCGTCGGCCGTGGCGCCGAGGCGCTTAAGACCCGCCTTGAGGGCAAACGGCGCCGGCTTCATGGCATGGCTGATGGCCTCGAGTCCCAGCTCGCGTGCTGATGCCATGACCTGGTCGCGATGCCAGTTGTTGGACACCATGCACAGCTTAAAGCCTTTGGCGCGGGCGGTATCGAGCCAAGCGGAAACCGCGGCGGGAACCTGCTCGGTGTCGCGCGGCACCAGGGTGTTATCGCGATCGAGCAGAATGGCGCGTTTGCCGTCGGCCCAAAGGGTATCAAGGTCGATGCGATCGACCGAGGCAACGTAACGTTTGGGGCTAAAAATCCTCATGCTAATTCCAAGACTGTTGATGCTCTTCGTAGGTTTGCGAGAAGTACTCCTCGTTCTGCGTAATGTAGAAATACAGGTCATCGGAGTCGGTCGGCTCAAGCGTGGCCTTGAGTGCCTCGAGCGACGGAGAGCAGATGGGCGCGGGCGGAAGGCCCTCGTGCTTGTAGGTGTTATAGGGACTATCGCTCTGCAGGTCGTCGGCGGTAACCTCGCCACCGGTGACATACATCATGGTCGCATCGCTGTTGAGATAGCGCAGACCATCGAGCTTGCCGGCAAGACGGTTGTAGAAGACCGAGGCCACGTGCGCGCGCTGGTCGGCGTTGAGGCCCTCGCGCTCAACGATAGAGGCCAAGTTAACGATGTCGTAGTCGGACATCTCCACACCGTAGCGTTCCTTGATCTTGGCTTCGCAGCTCGCAAAGTCAAGCGACTTGTACTCGGTCTTAAACTGATCGAGCATAGCGCGAATCACGCCATCGGCCGTCGGCGAATCACCCAACGAATAGGTCTTGGGGAACAAGAAACCCTCGAGCGAATCGTTGGCGGCGCCCTTAAGGAAGCTATAGTCGTCCACGTAGTTGGAGGCCTTGGCCTGGTTGAGGAAGTCTTCCTTAGAGATGCTGTCGTAGGCCTGGGCCACACGGTCGGCGACTTGATCGACCGTCAGGCCCTCAGGGATAGTCAGCGCACTGGAGCCCGCGTTGGGGCCTTCCATGAGCTGCTGAACAACCTTGGTCGCATCCATGAGTGTGGTGAACGAATAATCACCAGGCTTGAGCGACATATCGGCGTTGAGCTTTTTCACCGCCGCATAATAATCCTTGGGATTTTCGACGATATGGTTCTCGGAGAGAATCGAGGCGATAGTATTGCCCGAAGCACCATCGGGAATGGTCACCGTAACCTGCTGACCAGCCGTGACCTTGGTATCCCCACCGGCAAAGAAGCCATTGACGGCCGGTACGACAAAGAAAGCGATCGCAGCAAGCGCGAGCACCGACACCACAACGCCGATGATCATGGGACCCGGAGAACTCTTCTTTTGAGCACCGCGACGAGCATGCGTGTTGTAGCTCGAGCGGGTCGCCGGAGCAACGCCATGCGAACCGCGAGCGTGATGCGAATGCGATTGGGGGGCCTGCGTTCGCTGGGTAGGTGCCTGCTGCTTAAAGCGGGTGCCGCCTGCAGGCTGGGCCGTACGAGCAGTGGGCTGCTGAGCCGCGTGAGAAGCCGAATGCTGAACCGAACGAGCAGAAGGCTGCTGACCCGTCCGTTGAACAGGTTGGGCCGAACGAGAGAAGGACTGCGCCGGGCGCGCGGCAGGCTGAGCTGCGCGCTGCGTCGGCTGTGCCGGACGCTGGCCAGGCTGGGCAGGGCGCGACGCCGGCTGCTGTGTACGATTCGGCTGGCGCGGATCGGAAGCACTAGGCATGCGAAACCTCCTCGTTTTTACGATCGAGCCACGTCTGCAAAAACAGGCTGGCGGCAATCATGTCGATCTTGCCCCTCATCTGCTTTTCGTTGAGTCCCTGCTCGCGCAGGATACGCTTGGCCTCTTGCGAGGACAGACGCTCGTCCTCAAACTCCAACGGAAGATCGAGCTCGTCGGCAATCTTTTGCGCCACAGCGGCAACGCGCTCGGCCTGAGGGCCGGACTCACCGGCCATGGTCAGGGGACGTCCGCTTACCAGGATATCGGGCTCATAGTCCTCCACCAGGTAGCGGAACGTCTTGGCCATACCGGTGACCTCGGCAGCCGGAAGCACCTTGACAGGCATCGCCATCTTGCCATCACGGCTCGAGACGGCGATGCCAATCCTGGTCTCCCCTATGTCCAGCGCGAGCGCAACCACAGCGACTTCTTAGATTCTTAGGCGCCGAGCGCGGTCTTAGCGGCCGCGAGGGCATCGGCGATGCCGGCAGCGTTCTTGCCACCGGCCTGGGCCATGTTGGGACGACCGCCACCGCGACCGTCGACCAGACCCGCGATCTGCTTGATCACGTTACCGGCGTGGAAACCGGCCTTGACGGCGTCATCGGAGCCGGCAGCGAGCAGGGCCGGAGTGCCCTTCTCAGTCACGCTGGCAACAACGCAGGCGACAGGGCCGGCGACCTTCTGGTGCACGGTATCCCAAACGTTGCGCAGGTCAGCGGCCTCGAGACCCTGAAGCTCAGCAACAACGAGCTTGTAGCCATTCAGCTCGACGGCGCCCTCGATGGCGCTGGAGATGGCGTCGGAGGAGCCACCGGTCAGAGCCTTCTTGAGCTTATTGGACGTCTCGCGCAGCTCGGCCTGCAGGTTCTCCACGCGAGCGGGAACCTCGTCGACGCGGCACTTGAGCGCAGTAGCAGCGGCGTCAACGAGTGCCAGGCGGTCGGCCATATAGTCGAGGGCACCCTTAGAGGTCACGGCCTCGATACGGCGGACATTGGAGCCCGTGGAGGACTCGGAAATGATCTTGAACAGGCCGATCACGGCGGTGTAGGCAGCGTGTGTGCCACCGCAGAGTTCGCGGGAGAACGGCTGGTCCTCAGCGCCCACGGAGACAACGCGGACGACGTCGCCATACTTCTCGCCAAACAGAGCGACAGCGCCGGCAGCCTTAGCCTCGTCGATGCCCATGACACGGGTCACGACCGGCTTGGAAGCGAAGATCTGCTGGTTGACCAGGTCCTCGACAGCCTTGAGCTGCTCGGAGGACAGGGCCTCGAAGTGTGTAAAGTCAAAGCGCAGGTGCTCGGGCGTCACCAGCGAGCCGGCCTGGGAGACGTGCTCGCCCAGGACCTGCTTAAGGGCGGCGTCGAGCAGGTGGGTGGCGGTGTGGTTGCGGCGCAGGAAGCCACGGCGCTCGGCGTCGAGCGCGGCGGTCACGGTGGCACCGACGGTCAGCGTGCCCTCGGCAACGTGGGCGACGTGGGCATACAGGCTGTTGTGGTTCTTGGTATCGGATACGGTAAGAACAACGCCCTCGGCTGAAAGCTTTCCGGCATCGCCCTGCTGGCCACCCATCTCGGCGTAGAACGGGGTGCGGTCGAGCACGACCTCAACGTCCTCGCTGGCGGCAGCGGACTCGACGGACTCGCCGTTACGAACGATGGCGACAACCTTGGCGCCCTCGATCACATCGTTGTCATAGCCGTCGAACTCGGTCGCTGCGACCTTGTCGGAAAGCTCGACCCACACGTCATTGAAGCTGCCCCAGGCATCGCCCTTTGCGTTAGCGCGGGCGCGGGCCTTCTGGTCCTCCATGCAGGCGGTAAAGCCGTCCATGTCGACATCGTGGCCAGCGGTGCCGGCGATCTCGACGGTCAGGTCGATGGGGAAACCAAAGGTGTCGTGAAGCTTAAAGGCAACATCGCCCGGAAGCACAGCACCCTCGGCAAGCGCTGCCAGGGCCTCCTCCCGGTAGACGCGCCCGTTGTCGCGCGTCGTGGAGAAACGCTCCTCCTCGGAGGCGACGATACCCTTGACGAGCGCGACGTTCTTGAGCAGCTCAGGATAGGCCTCGCCCATCTGAGCGTTGACCTCGTCGATGAACTTGGTCAGGAAGGCACCCTCGATACCCAGCAGGCGACCGTGGAACACGGCACGGCGGAGCAGACGGCGAAGGACGTACTCGCGACCCTCGTTACCGGGGAGGATGCCGTCGGAAATCATAAAGTCGACGGCACGGGAGTGATCGGCGATGATGCGCAGCGAGCGGCTGGCGCCGGAGTAATCATCGGCGTCATAGGTCTTGCCGCTGATCTCCTCGCCCAGCTTGATGAGATGCTGCATCAAGTCGCCGTCGTAATTGGCGGTCTTGTGCTGCATGATGGCGGCCATGCGCTCCAGGCCCATGCCCGTATCGAGGTTGCGGTGCGGCAGCTCCGGCATGGAGCCGTCCTCCTGACGGTCGTACTGGGTAAACACAAGGTTCCAGAACTCAAGGAAGCGGTCGCAGTCGCAGCCGGGCTTGCAGTCGGGGCTGCCGCAGCCGACCTCCTCGCCCATGTCAAAGTAGATCTCGGAGCACGGACCGCAGGGGCCGGTGGGGCCAGCGGCCCAGAAGTTGTCGTCCTCGCCCAGGCGGGAAATGTGGTCCTCGGCAACGCCCAGGGAACGCCACACGTCATGGGTCTCGTCGTCCTCGGTAAAGACGGTGAAGTACAGGCGGTCGAGCGGCAGCTTGAACTCCTTGGTGATGAGCTCAAAGGCCCATGCGCAAGCCTGCTCCTTGGAGACGCCGCCAAAAGAGAAATCGCCGAGCATCTCGAAGAACGACAAGTGACGGCCGTCCTCGCCGATGCAGTCGATGTCGTTGGTGCGGACGCACTTCTGGCAAGAGATCGCGCCGATCTCCTTCATGGTCTTCTTGCCCTGGTAGTACTCCTTAAACTGGTTCATGCCGGCGTTGGCAAGCAGCAGCGAGGGATCATCGGGGACGAGGGACGAAGAAGGATAGAGCTTAAGACCGCGCTCCTCAAAGAAGTTGAGGAACTTGGAGCGGATCTCGGCCGTAGTCATTGACGGGTAGTCAGCACTCATAGAGGGAATCTCCTCGGTTTCACATCGAAACAGTTCAAACGTAACGATATTACCATCCCACCGCGCCTGTGCAAAAAAGAGGGCCGCCAAACAGCGACCCTCCAGCGAAAGTGCACGTTATTTAGATGTGACGTTTATATCAAATTATCTAATTTGATAGTTGCAACGCCATGTTTCCACGGATCCAACCCCAGTAGCTTGAACCTGAGAAAAATATTCACCGTTAGAACCGGTGGCGCGAGTATTAACCCAAGCTGGCCTCAATGGTGTCTTGACAATAATCTCGAGCTTTAACCTCGGACCCCAATCTGGCTGGATCGACGGTATCGCATGCACATCTGTTGCACATGCTCCAGGAAAATATTCCAGCAAAGCGGAGGCTGTAAAAGAGATATCGCGCGCATACAAAAAAATCCACTACGACCGCGTCTGCACCTATCACTTGAAGGCGTGGAGGGAGAGACAGCCCTTTCAAAATCCCATCCTAACGATTCAAGACTGCTCCGCAGATGGCAACCCACTTGGCCCCTGGATCCTCTAAAGCATCCGTCATACGAAAGCAGGTCAATAGGCTGCGCGCCACTCTCTGATGACGCGCAGCCTATCTCATTTCCCCCGCGCTTTACCGAGCCCGACTCACACCTCATAGTTGGCCCGGTTTTCAAAATGCAAGATTCCGCATACAAAATCACTTCTTCTGTCTAGGTGGCAGACCTACGATTTTTGTAGTGTAAAGTTCTTCTCAATGCCTTCAATCTATTTCGAGATTGAGAAGAACTTGCATCGGGTTTCATAGAAGCGATATAGATGATACGTTTTGTCCTATCTATATTCCGACATACATCAGGATGCCTCGTCTTTATCGTCATTTCAATTGTTTTGAATCGATTCGAAATCCGAAATGAAAAACGAGGCGAAAAAACGAAACGCCCGCGCGAGTCGCTTTGACTTTTGCGCGGGCGCGATTCGAATCAAACGAAGAACCAGACGATGAGATTTTGAGTTTCGCGTTTTAGATCTCAGAAACCAGATCTAAAAACTGCGGCGTCGATTTCACTTCGCCAACAGCATTACGGCGCAAGAACATCCAAGGGAACAACTTGGCCACCGCGGTCGGTAACATAGGCTTGTGAGCCAAATCCAATAATCGCTACTTTAGAAACCGGCGGGTTGTTTCCGGCGGCAACCATACGTTCCTCGACAGCAACAAGATTGTCAGATGCCTCTTCGATTTGAGCGGAGCTGAGCTTAACTTCGACCGGGATCCAGGTCCCACCAGGAGCCGCAATGACTGCATCGACCTCTAGATCACGAGAATCGTGATAGTGGTAGAGGCTCATGCCGTTTGCTCGCGCATAGACCCACAAATCATGGAGTGCCAGCGATTCAAAAAGTAGTCCAAGCGTCTTGAAATCTAGCAGCAAGGTCTCCGGAGTCGCCCCGAGCGCAGCGGCCGCCAGTGACGGGTCAGCAAGATGATGCTTCTTTGATTCTCTTAAGTGCACCGGAGATCTCATTGCTGGATTCCACGCGGGAATATCGCGAACGAAGCTAACCCGTGCGAGAAGAGATATATACGATGCCGCCGTTTGTCTCGATACCTCTCCACCAAGATCAGCTACGAGCGTCTTGAGTGTCGCCAAAGTGGATTCATTGCGCGCAAGCGATTCGATGACAGCCTTGACCTTTTCGGGATCGCGTCGAGAGCCATCAACACGAGACAAATCTTCTTCGGCGACTATGCCGATGTAACGTTTCGCCATCGCCGACGCAGCCAGCGCATCGCGACCGACCGCCGCGGGCCATCCACCACGGACAACGCACTCGGCAATCGAGGCAGAATCCAACGATCCGAAAGCGCCATTGAACTTTTCGCCAGAAATAATGCCCGACAGCTTAACCGCGCCGCTAGATTTCCCAAGTTCGAAAAGCGTCATGGTATCCATGCGCAATTTAGCGAACCTTCCAGCGCCACTGTGCATCGGCCGCTCATTGTCTCGCGGTGTCGCCGACCCCGTAAATATGAACTGGCCAGGCTCGCCGCCGCGGGTGTCGCACTCAATCCGCGCCGCGTCCCAAAGTTTCGGAACCTCCTGCCATTCGTCGATCAGCCGCGGCACCTCGCCGGAAACGGCAAGCGCCGGGTCCGTCTCGGCACGCAAGCGATTCTCGAAGTTGCGCGACGGGTCCATGAGAAGGAGCCTGGACGCCGCACGGGTCCCGGCTGTGGTTGTCTTTCCACACCATTTCGGTCCTTCGATGAGAACGGCACCGAATATCCCTAGCATCTGGTCGAGCTCATTTTCGATAATTCGAGTGTAGTACTTTTTTGGCATATTCTTCACCATTGATTACCAGCGCGTTTAACTAAATTTACCGTTTTCATTTAACCAGATTTTGCTTTTTCGATTAACCAGATTTACGCATTTCAGTTAACGAAACAGATTGAACATGCCGAGTCAAGCCACGACAGGCTCGCGTCGTACTGCGGCCTGGCGCCGCACAACCGCCAGTCGGAGACCTCGATCTCCTCGGTGACGGCATCGCGCCAAGGCAACAAAAGGCTGAAGAACCTGCTCATATTCTCGTGCAACTGCCTTGCCCGGACAGAGGGAAGATGGGGCGACCACTACGCCAGGTGCCGAGAACGAGGCATACCGCACGGCAAGGCACTCAAAGCGCTGACGCGAAAGAGGTTGAAGGTCACCTACGCGATCATACGGGACAGGGTGCCCTAAGCCACCTAGTCGAAGCACAGCACTCCGAACAGGCTGGAGTCCGCCGGTCGAAAGGCCTGGCGTCAGCATTTCGCGATTCGATCTCGCGAACGGCATTCCCCGGTTGACAAAACTATAGGAACACCCGTGCTGTTACCCCTGCCATGCGTGTGATTGAGTATCTGCTAGCTTAAGCACTGCTGAATATCGTGTAACAGCACCGCCGTTATCGTGTGCGGGCATCTGGCAGACGCTGGTCCCTGTGCCCTTTTATTGCTAGCGCTCCATCTGCAGCGCTGCCGCATGATGGTCTCTCCCATGTCGGCCCAGATCGCGTCTATGTTGAACCTCCTCGTTCAGTCGACCGCATGGCGGCACGAGTGTAACGGGGTGCCTGGAGATGCATTTAATAGCGGTGCCTGACGGCAATATTCAGTCGGGAAGGCAGCGGTGCTGATTCGCAATACAGGTGGTGTCGAAAGGGCCTAGGACTCATGTGATTGCATAAGCCGCAACAGTGCTGAAAAGGCTAACTGCTTTTGTTCGTGCATTGGCATCATATTCATAAAAACAACCGGTCCCGACGTTGAATCTAAAATCATCGTTTAGCATTGATCCTGGCTGTTTCCAGAAAGCCACTAGTTTTTTAACTCATACATGAAAAGGAGGTGACGAAAATGGAGAAAGAGGAAATCGAGCTGGCCAGCGATAAATCGGAGGCTTCGGTAGTTTGTGTGACAAGGGGCTAGCCTAGGCAGCAACGCTCTTCGCTCCCTTCACGCCCTTCTTCCTC
>URTW01000038.1 GCA_900550815.1 uncultured Collinsella sp. | reverse complement strand
GTTGCTGGAATGCCAGGGGTCCAGAACATGTACGTCACCCTCCAAATACGACATTTTCCGACATCTTTGGAGGCTGACGTACATGTTTGGATTGAGCTCACAGCATGAGTGAGTTGATTTACTCACATCCGGTATATTTCCCCACTTCAACGGACATAAGAGTTGGATACCGGCTCAGAGCGAGAGGCCCTTAATGGATACCCCTGTTCTCATTTCGCATAAAACCGCATGGCTTGTCCATCATGCACCCCAGAATTTGGTTCAGTCTCTTGCGCGGCACGACTACCAGATAGGCGCACAAGGCATCTCCACCCAGCAACGTGTTGCGCGCATACGACAGGCCCTTACCGACTGCGGCATTCCGTCCGATATGCTTAAGACTATCGATATCGCGGTTGTATTCGAATTTGAGCGAATTCGTACCAAAGGCGTCGTTTGCCACATTCTTGGACAAAATCTTCCCTACGAGCATATTAACGAGTTGACGCCCGGAATCTTCATCACCGACGAAGCCTTCGCCTTCGTGCTCGCTGCCGAGTGGATGGATAGGATCGAATATCTCGAATATGGCTATGAAGTTTGCGGCGATTATCGCATGAGGCTCAATCCCGCCGACCCTTATACCGAGCAACTAGCCACCACCTCCAAGGATGAAATAACCGAACTGCTCGATCGGCACCCCGGCAAACCCGGTGCCACACGTGCACGGCTCGCGCTCAGGCACATCTACGATCACTCGGCCTCGCCTATGGAGACCGCTTCGGCAATCGCCCTCTCGCTCCCAACAAGCGAAGGCGGCGTTGGCATACGAGGTATCGAACTCAACAAACTGCTCGAGATCCCTCAACGTCTCTGGCATTGCGCCAAAGCTCGAACGCTCAAAATCGATGCGCTCGTGACCTATAAGCGCAGGGAGCTCGGTATCGAATATAAGGGCGGTTTTCACGATGAGCTCGAGCGCAAGGGAGCAGATGCGGAGCGAGAGGCCGTCCTCTCCCAAATGGGATATCGAATCGTTACGCTCACTTCGGCTCAGTTCAGTAGTCAGCTCGCCTTTCACCGCGCCATGAACAACATTCGCGAAGCACTCGGCATGCCTCGCTGTACCGACACCGGGTACCAGAGAAAACAAAACGAACTACGCAAGGCACTTATCCGCAACTGGAAAAGCATGCGAGACGAGGAGGCACCTTCCGAATAGTGTCGCTCCCGTGAGCTCAATCCAAACGTGTACGTCAGCCTCCAAAGATGTCGAAAAATGTCGTTTTTGGAGGCTGACGTACACGTTTGGGGAAGCGCGGGATCGAGATGTATTTCGATAACAAAAAAGCTCCCATTCTTGGGAGCTTTCTCAACCAAAATGGCGGAGGAGGAGGGATTCGAACCCTCGTGACCTTATACAGGCCAAACGGTTTTCGAGACCGCCGCATTCAACCACTCTGCCACCCCTCCGCGTGGGGTAAAAACAAAGCAGGCTCGAAGGCCTGCTTTGGAATTAACTGGCGGAGAGTCAGGGATTTGAACCCTGGAGACGCTTTTGACGCCTACACGATTTCCAATCGTGCTCCTTCGGCCGCTCGGACAACTCTCCGTTAAATGCGAAAGTCAGTATACACGAGGAATCGCAAAGTGCAAACAGAAAAGTTGGCATTTTTTAAAACGCTTGGCCGCACTTGGCGTTGCAGTGGGGTTTGAGGTGCCAAAAAACGGCTTCCGACCAGCGTGGTTGATCAACTCAATTGTTCAAAAGGGGTATTCATAAGCGACTTGGCGATGAATTTAAAAATCTTTGGGTGGTGCTGTGGACCACTGGTATGCATTTTGCGACCACAGCCTTGTGTCCGTTGACCTGCGGCTTGGCTCAGCTTGTCCCCGCGGCATCGTATCTTGTCCACAAATCCGTCAAGCTCTTGGTCGGCATTTGGTTGGAATGCGCATGAAACGTGGTGCGAGCATGGGCATATGTGGAGGTCATGAGGTTGTAGCTGCATATTCTTGCGGCCTGGGAGGTTGAAAGATATTATTACCAAGTCTTTTCCTGCTTCAGGCGCACCTTCACGACCTGAAGCCACATTTGCCCAGAGGAGGTGACAATATGAAGGCTTATGAACTGCTGTTCTTTGTTGACCCGTCGCTCGACCCCGAGACTCGTCTCGCTGTTATGAAGCGTATCGATACCACGATCGCTGAGGGCGCTGGCAAGGTCGACTCCGTTGACGAGTGGGGCAAGCGCAAGCTCGCCTACGAGATCAACGACCTCACCGATGGTGACTACACCCTCATCAACTTCCACGCAGATCCTACCCAGATCGCCGAGCTTGATCGCGTCCTGCGCATCACCGACGCTGTGGTCCGCCACATGATCGTCCGTCGCGACGACCAGGAGTAAGACTGTCGTTTTGGACTGGGCTTGTGCCCCAAGAGGAAGTAGTGAGTTATGAGCATCAATCGAGTGAACATCACCGGTAACCTCACCCGCGATCCCGAGCTGCGCGCCACCGCCGGCGGAACCCAGGTTCTGTCCTTTGGCGTTGCCGTGAACGATCGTCGCCGCAACGCGCAGACTGGCGAGTGGGAGGACTATCCCAACTTTGTCGACTGCACCATGTTCGGCACCCGCGCCGAGGCCGTGAGCCGTTTCCTGGCAAAGGGAAACAAGGTCGCGATCGAGGGCAAGCTGCGCTACAGCTCTTGGGAGCGCGACGGCCAGCGCCGGAGCAAACTTGAGGTCATCGTCGATGAGATCGAGTTTATGAGCTCCCGTGGTGGCCAGGGTGGCTACGATCAGGGCGGTTACGCCCCCGCAGCTCCCGCGCCCGCAGCACGTCCTGCCGCACCGGTGGCTACGCCGCCCGCGGTCGACGTCTACGATGAGGACATCCCGTTCTAAGGGTTGTTCACCTATTTTTGAGTGAGAGGCGGCTTCGGTTCGCCGAAGTTGCCAAATGAAAGGTATTTTGACATGGCTAATGATTTTTCTGCACGTCAGCCGCGTCGTAAGTACTGCCAGTTCTGCAAGGAGAACACTGAGTTCATCGACTATAAGGACACTCAGCTTCTCCGTAAGTACATGACCGACCGTGGCAAGATCAAGCCCCGTCGCGTCACTGGCGCTTGCACGCAGCATCAGCATGACATCGCCAACGCCATCAAGCGCGCCCGCGAGATGGCTCTCCTGCCGTACACCGTCCCCGTGGTTTCCTCTCGTGGCAACCGCGACCGCGGCTAAGAAGGGAGACGCATCATGAAGGTTATTCTTCTCGATGAGATCAAGGGCAAGGGCGGCGAGGGTGACGTCGTAGAGGTCGCTCAGGGTTACGCTGAGAACTTCCTGTTCCCCAAGAAGCTCGCTGTTGCCGCCACCAAGGGCAACCTCAAGCAGCTTGACGAGCGTCGCAACAACATCGCCAAGCGCGAGGCCGTCCGTCTGGCTACCGCCAACGAGACCAAGGCTGCCTTCGAGGGCAAGACGGTCACCGTTGACGTCAAGGTCGGCGACGAGGGCATCCTCTTTGGCTCCGTTACCGCCGCTATGATCGCTGACGCCATCAAGGCTCAGCTCGGTATGGACATCGACCGCAAGCGCGTCGAGCTCGGTAAGCCCATCAAGGTTGCCGGTGCCCACACCGTTGCCATCTCGCTGTACCGCGAGATCAAGGCCGAGGTTGTCGTTCTCGTCGGCGTTGCCGCCGAGGAGCTCGCTGCCGAGGCTGAGGTCGAGGAGGCCGCTGAGGTCGCCGAGGCCGAGACCGCCGAGGTCGAGACTGAGGCTGCTGCCGAGTAGCATTTGCTGCAACGCAACAATCTTGTTCTAAGAAGGGCGCTCTGGGAAACCAGAGCGCCCTTTTGTTTTTCGCGCTGAGTGAGTGTCATGGCGAACGTTACGCCGAAGTCCTATATACAGGACCGTTCATCCGTTTGGTTCGGTGATGATTGGCGGCGCGCGGCGCGTTTTGGGACCATGGCTGATACTATGGATGCTCGCAAGCGATATGAATGAGGATGCTCATGGCATATGACGATAGGGAGACCGGGCTGACGGTTGAGGACCGCGGCTCAAAGTTGGGTCTTCCCCAAAACCAAGATGCAGAGGCCAATGTACTGGCCGCTATGCTGCTATCGCCCGAGGTGGTCGAAGAGGCCCAGGTCGAGCTGCAGCCCGATGACTTCTACCGGCCCATTCATAAGACCATCTATACTGCGATGGTCGATATGTACAACAGCCGCATTCCCATCGACTCCATCTCGCTGATCGATTACCTGCGAAGCATCAACAAGCTCGATGCCGTGGGCGGCGAAGCGTACATTTTGGAGTTGATGGGTCAGACCCTGTCGCTCGTCAACTGGCAGCACCATGCCGCCATCGTTCGCCGCGACTCGATGCTGCGCGAGCTGATCGGCGCCACTAACGAGATCAACGCGCTGGCATATAACGCCCCCACCGACACCAAAGAGGTTGTCGAGCTGGCCGAGAGCAAGCTGCTCAAGGTTACGGCACGCGAGGTCAAGTCGAGCTACAAGACGTTGACCGAGTTTATGGTCGAGGCCTATAACGAGGCCGAGGAAGTGTGCCAGGCCGGTGGCCAGGCTGCGGGCGTGCCCACGGGCTTTCCGTCACTCGACCGCATGCTCATGGGTTTTCGCGAGGGCCAGCTCATCATCATCGGCGCCCGTCCTGCTGTAGGTAAGACGTCGTTCGCACTGAATCTGGCACTCAACGCTGCCGCTGCCGGTTATACTGTCGGCTTCTTCTCTCTGGAGATGTCGGGCAAGGAAATTGCCCAGCGTCTGATTTGCGCCTATGCCATGATCTCGATCAGTGACTTCCGCATGGGCCGCATTAGCCCCGAGCAGTGGGCCAATATCAACGAGGCCACGCAGACCTTGTCCAAGCTCGATATTCTGATTGACGATACGCCCGGCACCACAGTGACCGAGATTCGCGCCAAGAGCCGCCGTATGCTCCATAACAAGGAGAAGGCAATTATCATCCTGGACTACCTGCAGCTGGTGAGTCCTCCGCCGGGACGCCGCTCCGAGAGCCGTACCGTCGAGGTCTCGGAGATGTCGCGTGGTTTGAAGATCATGGCCAAGGAGCTCAAGATCCCGCTCATCGCGCTGTCGCAGCTCTCGCGTCAGGTCGAATCCCGTACCGGCAAGCGCCCGCAGCTTTCCGACCTTCGTGAATCGGGCTCCATCGAGCAGGACGCCGATATCGTTATGTTCTTGGACCGTTCCGCCGACGAGGCCGAGGCCTCGCGCGACGATCGACCCGACGAGGGCGTTACGCGTATCGTCGTGGCCAAGAACCGTTCGGGCCCGATCGGCGACGTCGACCTGATGTTCCTGCCGGCATCCACCAAGTTCTATGAGCTTGATGGGGCGCATGCCGAGGAGTAGGACAGGCGCCCGTTGCACGGGTATACTGGGAATGTTTTGTGCTTCTGCGTGCCGGCGTGGCGCGCAGACAGTCCATGAATGTAAGGAGTAAACATGCCGTCAACCGTTTTGGTCGGTGCCCAGTGGGGCGATGAGGGCAAGGGTAAGATTTGCGATCTGGTCGCCGGCGACTTCGATGCCGTCGTGCGCTACTCGGGCGGCAACAACGCCGGTCACACCATCGTCGTCAACGGCAAGAAGTACGGCCTGCACCAGGTGCCCTCCGGCATCATGTATTCCGACCACGTGTCGGTGATCGGTAACGGCTGCGTCGTCAACCCCAAGGTTGTCCTTGAGGAGATCGACATGTTCGAGGCCGACGGCATCACCACCAAGAACCTCAAGATTAGCGGCAACGCGCATGTCATCATGCCGTACCACATCGATCTGGATGGCGCCTTTGAGCAGAAGCTCGGCAAGAAGAACATCGGTACCACCAAGCGCGGCATCGGCCCGTGCTATCAGGACAAGATGGCCCGCATTGGCCTGCGCATGCAGGACATGCTGGACGAGACGCTGTTCCGCGACAAGCTGGAGACCGCTCTCGCCCGCGTGAACCCCGAGCTCGAGCTCATCTACAACCTGCCCACCTACACCGTGGACCAGAGTTGCGACGAGTACCTGCCGATGGCCGAGCGTCTGCGTCCCTACATCACCGAGACGAGCCTGCTGCTCAACAACATGATCGACGAGGGCAAGGACCTGCTGATTGAGGGCGCCCAGGCGACGCTGCTCGACATCGACCACGGCACCTATCCGTACGTGACGTCTTCCAACTGCACCGCCGGCGGCGCCATCACCGGTTCCGGCGTGGGCATGAAGAACGTCGACCGCGTGCTGGGCGTCATGAAGGCCTATATCACCCGCGTCGGTTCGGGCCCCATGCCCACCGAGCTTTCCTATGAGTCCGAGGCCGGTCACACGCTGACCGAGGAGGGCTATGAGTACGGCGTGACCACCGGTCGCCGTCGTCGTTGCGGCTGGTTTGACGGCCCTATCGCCAACTATGCCTCGCGCGTCAACGGCCTCACCGACATCGCCGTGACCAAGCTCGACGTGCTTTCGGCCTTCGACACCATCAAGGTGTGCGTGGCCTACGACGTCGATGGCGAGCGCTACACCAGCGTGCCCGAGCATCAGGTGCGCTTTGAGCATGCCAAGCCCATCTACGAGGAGCTCCCTGGCTGGAAGTGCGACATCACCGGTTGCCGAAGCTTTGACGAGCTGCCGCAGGAGGCTCAGGACTACGTGGCGTTTATCGAGGATCTGGCACACACCCGCGTGACGTTCATTGGCGTTGGCGCTGGTCGCGAGCAGATCATCAACCGATTCTGGAAGTAATCGGGACTATTTGGTTATTGCGATATACCCCTTTGCAGCCCGGACGGGCGGCCGAGGGGTATATTTGCTTGCAAAGGGCTCGCGCGGAGCGGGCCGTTAATCCATAGAGGAGGCACCCTTGAAGGCGGACACTCAAACCATCGACATCCTGTTGTTGGGCAGCGGCGGCCGCGAGCATGCTTTGGCAGCTAAGCTCGCAGCATCACCGCGCGCCGGCAAGCTCTACATTGCGCCGGGTAACGGCGGCACCGCGAGCTGCGGCGAGAACGTTGTTCTCGACGACTGCGATCCTGCGGCCGTGGCGGCGTTTGCGCAGAGCCGCGGATGCGGACTCGTGGTAATTGGCCCCGAGGCTCCGCTCGTGGCGGGCGTGGCCGACGCCGTGCGCGCGGCGGGTATTCCCTGCTTTGGCCCGGGTGCCGAGGGTGCCCGTATGGAGGGCTCCAAGCTGTTCTCCAAGCAGCTCATGGAACGTGCGGGCATTCCGACGGCAGCCTACGGCTCGTTTACCGACGAGGCTTCGGCTCTCGCCTACGTGCGCGAGCAGGGCGCCCCGCTGGTCGTCAAGGCCGACGGCCTTGCCGCGGGCAAGGGCGTTATCGTGGCGACCGAACTTGAGCAGGCCGAGGAGGCCGTGCGCGAGTGCTTTGGCGGCACCTTTGGCGATGCCGGCAACACCGTGGTTATCGAGGAGATGCTGACCGGTCCCGAGTGCTCGCTGCTGGCTTTTACCGACGGCAAGACCGTGCGCCCCATGGCCACCTCGCAGGACCTCAAGCGCGCGCTTGAGGGCGACAAGGGCCCCAACACCGGCGGCATGGGTGTCTACAGCCCGGTGCCCATCGTGACTGACGAGGAGCACGCCACCATGGTGAAGGTCATGGAGCAGACCGTGGCCGAGCTCGCTGCCGAGGGTATCGACTACCGCGGCTGCCTGTACGGCGGCTTTATGCTCACTCCCGCCGGCCCCAAGGTGCTGGAGATCAATGCCCGCTTTGGCGGCACCGAGCCGCAGGTCGTGCTGCCGCGCCTTAAGAACGACCTGGTCGAGGTCATGCTGGCTTGTGCCAACTGCGAGCTCGATCAGATTGAACTCGACTGGCGCGACGAGTGGGCCGTGGCCGTTGTCCTGACGAGCGCGGGCTATCCCGGCAGCTACGAGAAAGGCAAGGTCATCACCGGTATTGAGGATGCCGAGGGCATGGAGAACGTGACCGTGTACCACGCGGGCACTGCCGTGGTGGACGGCCAGCTCGTGACCAATGGTGGCCGCGTGCTTGCCGTGACCGCTCTGGGCGACACGTTCGAGAACGCTCGCAACCTTGCCTACGAGGCCTGCGAGAAGATTGATTTTGAGGGCAAGACCCTGCGTCACGACATCGGCCTGCGCGCGCTGCGCGGCCGCGACGCCTGGGATGCCTAAAATCCGAGAGGAATGAGACGGATGGACGAGAAGAACGAAGAGCTCGTGGACGCGCAGATCGTCGAAGAGGACAGCCGCATGTATGGGCACGCCGAGGGCGAGCCTGGTGGCGAGGTCGCTGACGAGCCGGCACTGGTGCTGGGCGACGACGACCCGCACGATGCCGAGCTGCACGAGAAGATTCTTTCGGAGGAGTGCGCCTGGAAGGGCAAGATCCTCGACGTCCACCGTCTTGAGGTTGAGCTGCCCAACGGTCACCGCAGCGCCCGCGATATCGTTCGCCATCCGGGCGCGGCGGCCGTTGTGGCACTGACCGAGAGCGGCAAGATCGTGCTGGTGCGTCAGTACCGCACCGCCATCGACCGCGTGACGGTCGAGATTCCCGCCGGCAAGCTCGATCCAGGCGAGGACCCGCTCGATTGCGCCAAGCGCGAACTGCATGAGGAGACCGGCTTTAGGGCTGGTCGTATTCGCTTTTTGACGTCGATTGTCACGTCCTGCGGTTTTTGCGATGAGATCATCCACATCTACTTGGCTACCAAGCTCGAGTTTGATGCGCCCAACCCCGATGATGACGAGTTTGTCAACGTGGACCTGGTGCCGCTGCACGAGCTGATCGACGCTGTACTCGACGGCAAGATCGAAGACGCCAAGACCGTCGTAGGCGCCTTGGCCTGCGACAGCATCGCGCACCGCCTTGGGGGCACGGAGCTTTAACGAGTGGGGATAGCCCTGGGACAAGTGCTACTGATTGCTTTGTCCCAGGGCCTTACGTTGCTGATATTTCTTTGAGGATCACATGCTGAAGAGGTTTCTTTCGTATTACGAGCCCCAGATGGGGCTTTTTGTTGCTGATACTGTTTGTGCTCTGGTGCTTGCTGCCATTGACCTGGCGTTCCCCATTATCCTGCGCAATTTGACCGGTGGGCTGTTTACCCAGGGCCAGGCTGCCATTATGCAGGCGCTCGGTATGATCGCGGTGGGGCTGGTGCTGATGTATGCCGTTCGCTGCGCCTGCCGCTACTTTGTGAGCTACTGGGGCCACGTGATGGGTGCGCGCATGGAGTCCAAGATGCGCGAGGACCTGTTTGACCAGTACGAGCGCTTTAGCTTTGCGTACTTCGACCGCAACAGTTCGGGCGACATGATGAGCCGCGTGGTCAACGACCTGTTCGATATCTGCGAGGCGGCGCATCACGTACCCGAGTGGATCATCATCTGCGGCATCGAGATTATCGGCTCGTTTGTGATCCTCTTTACCATCGCCCCGGTGCTGGCGTTCGCCATGGCCGTGGTGACGGCGGCGTTTGCGGTCATCATGTTTTGGCAAAACATGCGTATGCGCGAGGTCTTTAGCGACAACCGCAAAAAGATCAGCGGCATCAATGCGCAGCTGCAGGATTCTCTGGCGGGCATGCGCGTGGTCAAGAGCTTTGCCAACGAGGAGACCGAGCGTGCCAAGTTCCGCGCCTCCAACAATCGCTACCTTTTGTCCAAGGAGAACATGTATCACGCCATGGGCGTCTATACCGCGACGTATGGCCTGCTCTCTGGTGTGCTCTATGTGATCGTGGTGCTGCTTGGCGGCTGGCTGGTCGCCCAGGGACAGCTGCAGGCGGTCGATATGGCGACCTTTGCACTCTATATTTCGCTGTTCTGCACGCCGCTCGAGACACTCGTCAATTCGGCCGAAACGTATCAGAAGGCTATCGCCGGCTTTAAGCGTATGGACGAGGTGCTCTCGACGGCGCCGGATATCCAGGACAAGCCGGGCGCTACGGATCTGCAGGTGACTGCCGGCGCCGTGGAGTATCACGACGTGTGCTTTAACTACGAGGATGTTGAGCTGGGCGAGGGCTATGCCGACGAGCGTCCCGTTATCGACCATATGGACCTGTCCATCAAGCCCGGGCAGACCATCGCTTTGGTTGGCCCTTCGGGCGGCGGCAAGTCCACGACCTGTTCGCTGCTGCCGCGCTTTTATGACGTGGCTACCGGATCCATTAGCATCGACGGTCAGGACGTGCGCGATGTGACGCAGCAGAGCCTGCGCCGCGCCATCGGCCTGGTGCAGCAGGATGTCTATCTGTTTGACGGCACGATTGGCGAGAACATCGCCTACGGCAAGCCGGGCGCTACGGCAGAAGAGATCGCCGAGGCCGCCCGTCGCGCCAACATCGATGCCTTTATCGAGTCGCTTCCGCAGGGCTACGACACCGTGGTGGGCGAGCGCGGCAGCCGTCTTTCGGGCGGACAGAAGCAGCGCGTTGCCATCGCGCGCGTGTTTCTCAAGAACCCCAAGATCCTGATTTTGGACGAGGCGACGAGTGCTTTGGATAACGAGAGCGAGGAGGCGGTGCAGGAGTCACTCGAAGAGCTGGCACGCGGCCGCACCACGATTATCATCGCCCACCGTCTTTCGACCATTAAGCATGCCGATGAGATTGCGACCGTTGAGCATGGTCGCGTTGTGGAGCGTGGCACGCACGAGGAGCTTCTCGCCCGTGGCGGCACCTATGCCCGTTACTATCGAATGCAGTTCGAAGGTGCGCGTGCGCACGAGCTCGACTGATTGATATGACAGGAAGTTTATGGCTGACAAGAACCCTTTGACTCCGGAAGAAGTGACGGAGTTATTCTCCGAAATCGATGCATCCGGCGTCTTGGATCCCACGCTCGCCAAAAAGCGTACCGAGCGCATGCGTGAGAAGGAGGCTGCGGCCAAGCGCGGTGACAAAGCGGCGCTAGCGCAGCTGCGCAGCGAGGACCGCGCGAGCCAGGCAAAACATATCGACCCGCTGTCCGAGGACGATCCTTCGGGCTCGCAGGTGAGCCATACCATTACGAAGACCGCGATGGCCGTGGTCATCGGTATTTTGGTGCTGATCGTGGGCATGCAGATTGGCTACGGCGTGATGCGTCGTCTGAACACCGCCAACCTGTCCGAGAGCGTTTCGGTCGATACCGTTTCGACGGCGCTGAAGGGCGGCCTTGAGTGGGGCAACGGCTTTACGCAGTTCCCGCTCGACTTTACCGTCGATGAAGCCGATGAACGCACGGGCACGGTCGAGGTGACGGTGTTGGACACATCGTCTGCCAACGAGCTCGAGCTGCTGTCCAACGGGCAGATTCAGGCCGCGGCGCTTGCGACCAACGCGTTGCTCAACGATAAGATCGACCGCGTGGTGTATAACGTTCATGCCTATATCGACGAGGATAGCAACATTCAGCACGATTCCTTCTTTGGCATGTTCCCCGCGCGCGGCCACCAGAGCGCCATTTTGACGTTCGTGTGGACCAAGAGCTCATCCAACGCCACGAGTATCGACTGGAAGATGCGCATCGTGAGTATGGATGACACCATCGCCGAGCGCATTCAGAAGCAGGTGAACTCGGTGTCGTCGTTGATTGAGGACCCGGTGGTGAGCCAGACCAAGATTGACGAGGAAAAAGCCGAGCGCGATCTGGAGCATCGTCTGCATGGCCGCGAGATTTTCCGTGGCGGCAAGCCCGATCGCACACCGTCCGAACTGCTGGAGCAGGACAAGAAAAAATAAGACGCCATCATCCCGCGTGAGCCACAAGCCCCGCGGGATGATTTTTCTGGGACGGGGATTAAAAAACATTATGCATAGAAAGTCATAATTATCATTTCGTAAACATTTCGATGAAATTAACGCCATGAGGCATACTTGCGGTTACAATACCGCGAGGCCTAACTACACACCTTTAAGCCGGTCCTGTGAGACCGGGAAGGAGAATTATGGCGAACAACCATACCGCGGGCGCTGCCGCCCGCACCTTCGCGCCCAGCGAGCTTTGCCAGCGTATGCTGGCCAAAACCAGCAAGGGCACCTGCGGTCCCTGCATCCTGTATCTTGAGGATGGGACCATTTTTTATGGACGTGCATGCGGCGCCGAGGGCACCGCGACCGGCGAAGTCTGCTTCAACACCTCGCTCGAGGGCTACTTTGAGGTCATGACCGACCCGAGTTATGCCGGCCAAATCGTAACCATGACCTATCCGCAGATCGGCAACTACGGTATCGACGAGACCGACGTCCAGTCGGCCTTCCCCGGCGACGCCGTGCGCCCTGCGAGCGCTCCGGCCATGCGCGGCATGATCGTTCGCGACATGTGCGCCACGCCTTCTAACTGGCGCTCGGCCGTCAGCGTGCCGGAGTACCTGCGCGCTCACGGCATCGTCGCTATCGAGGGTGTCGACACTCGCGCCCTGGTGCGCCACCTGCGCGACAATGGTTCCAAGATGGGCATTATTTCGACCGAGATCTTCGACGTCGACGAGCTTGCCGAGCGTCTGGCCGCAGCGCCCACGCTGGTAGGCGAGAACCTGGTCAAGACCGTAAGTTGCCCCGCTCCTCACGAGTTTGTGGCCGCCGACCTGCCTGCCACGCATGACTTTGCACTTGCGGTTGCCGCTCCTGCCCGTCACAAAGTGGTCGCCTACGACTGCGGTGTGAAGCGCGGCATTCTGGAGGGTCTGGTCCGCGCCGGCTGCGACCTTACCGTCGTGCCGTGGGATACGCCCGCGAGTGAGGTGCTCGACAAGAATCCCGATGGCGTCAATTTGTCCAACGGCCCCGGCGACCCCGCCGAGCCGGTGGAAATCATTGAGAACCTCAAGCACATCAATGAGTTGAACATCCCCACCTTCGGCATCTGTCTGGGTCACCAGCTGTCCGCACTGGCAGCCGGTGCCAAGACCATGAAGCTGAAGTACGGCCACCGCGGTGTCAACCATCCGGTAAAGGACATAGCCGCGGATCGCACCTACATCACCTCGCAGCACCACGGCTATGCCGTTGTAGGCGAGTCGGTTGACCCGCAGATCGCCCGCGTGCGCTATGTCATCCTGAACGACGGCACCGGAGAGGGCCTCGAGCACATCGGCCGTCCGGTATTCACCGTTCAGTACCACCCGGAGGTATGCCCCGGCCCGATGGATACCTCGTATCTGGTTGATAAGTTCATCGAAAATATTGAAAAGTCGAAAGGAGGCGCTCAGTAATGCCGCTGCGCAAGGATATTCATAAGGTAATGGTACTGGGCTC
>URTW01000037.1 GCA_900550815.1 uncultured Collinsella sp. | reverse complement strand
AGCGGAGAGGCTTGCGACTGATCGCTAATCGATGAGGCGGCATATGAAGATGGTCTTTAAAAAGTCCGGAAGGCGAAGCCGTCCGGACCCTTTGCAATGCAAATCTGCTTGCAAGTGCGATTTAGCGCACCTGAGCGACGTAAGCGACGTTGGTCGAGGAGACCTTGTCCTCGAGCTGGACGCTCATGCGGGGATCGCCGGCGGTAGCGACGGTCAAATCGCCAGTCTTGACGTAGCCGAGCTCCTTAGCGGTCTCGATCGCCTTGACGATCGTGCCGTTGACGGTGCCCTGGGTAATCTCGGCCTGGTGCGGGATGACGCCCCAGTACATGATCATCTGCTGGACGGCCCACTCGTGGCGGGAGAACGCGCAGATCGGCATGTTGGGACGGAAGTGCGAGATCAGGCGAGCGGTACGACCGGTGGTCGTCGGCACGGTGATGCACTTGGCGCCAACGGTGGTGGCCATGTTCACAGCGGACATACCCACAACGTTGTTGACGACGCGGGTGCCGTGAGCGTCAGCCGGAACCTCGAGCGGAGCGTGAGCCGGGAGGTACTTCTCGGTCTCGAGAGCGATGCTGGCCTGCATCTTGACGGCCTCGACCGGGTACTTACCGGCAGCGGACTCGCCAGAGAGCATGACGGCGTCGGTGCCGTCGTAGATGGCGTTAGCGACGTCGGCAACCTCGGCGCGCGTCGGGCGCGGGTTCTGCTGCATGGAGTCGAGCATCTGCGTAGCGGTGATAACGGGCTTGTAGGCCGCGTTGCACTTGGCGATGATCTCCTTCTGGATGTGCGGAACGAGCTCGGGCTTGATCTCGATGCCCAGGTCGCCACGGGCGACCATGATGCCGTCGGAAGCCTCGAGAATCTCGTCGAAGTTCTCGACGCCCAGGGCGCACTCGATCTTCGGGAAGATCGTCACGTGCTCGCCACCGTTCTCGCGGCAAAGCTTGCGGATGCCGCGGACGGACTCGCCGTCACGGATGAAGGAAGCGGCGATGTAGTCGATGTTCTCGGTCAGGCCAAAGAGGATGTCCTGACGATCGCGCTCGGTGATGGCGGGCAGCGAGATGTTGACGTTGGGCATGTTGACGCCCTTGCGCTCGCCGATCAGGCCGTCGTTCTTAACGACGCAGGTCATGTCCTGGCCGTCGACGGACTCGACCTCGAGGGCAACCAAGCCGTCATCGATCAGGATGAGGGAGCCCTTCTCGACCTCGGAGGGCAGGGCCAGGTAGTCGAGGGAGATGTGCTCAGCGGTGCCGTGGAAATCCTCGGACGTGGGCTGAGCGGTGACGACGATCTTGTCGCCGGTCTTGACGGCAACCTTCTTGCCGTCGACCAGAAGGCCGGTGCGGACCTCGGGGCCCTTGGTGTCGAGCAGGATGCCGACGGGCAGACCGAGCTCCTTGGAAATACGACGGACGCGCTCGATGCGACCGTGGTGCTCGTCGTAGGATCCGTGCGAGAAGTTAAAACGGGCGACGTTCATGCCCGCCTTGATCATCTCGCGGATGGTCTCGTCGCTATCGCAGGCGGGACCCATGGTGCATACAATCTTGGTGCGCTTGTACATTCAGACCTCCATCTGACATCGTCTTGCGCTGATAGATAAACCATAAGAAATAAAACTGAGATGATTATAACGAAATGACGACCGAACACCCCCAAAAATCGACCGTATGCCGAATTAGAAGTTCATTTTTTGCGGTAAAAACGGTATATGAAAAAACTTTATCAACCGTTCTGACCGCTGCTATCTGGGCGATATTTCAGTCTGACGATGCGCCGAAGAAAAAACGTTTTATCAATGTTGAGCATCACACTGTCTGCACCGTTGCGCCTGTGCCGTGTTTCCAGATGGAATGTTTTGGCTAGACGCGTCGCTTTGGGGTACCATAGCTCCACTATCAACTGCCGCTCAGCACGGCAGCCTTGATGAGCCCTTGCCCTTCTCCTGGGAATTATGATCGGGCATCAATCTGCTGAGTGGCCCGAATCCCAGGAGGGGACTCTATATGCAAAAGGAATACCTGTCCGCCGCGGCGGAGGTGCTCAGCGACCAGGGTGTCGATGAGAACCTTGGCCTGAGCAACGACGAGGCGTCGTCGCGCCTCGCCAAGACAGGCCCTAACAAGCTTGAGGAAGCCGAGAAGACTCCGCTGTGGAAGCGCTTCTTTGAGCAGATGGCAGACTCCATGGTCATCATGCTGATTGTTGCCGCCGTTATCAGCGCACTTACGGGCATGGTCAAGGGCGAGCCCGATTTTGCCGACGTCGCCATCATCATGTTCGTCGTTATCGTCAACTCGGTGCTGGGCGTGGTCCAGGAAGCCAAGAGCGAGGAGGCCCTCGAGGCCCTGCAGGAAATGAGCGCGGCGCAGTCCAAGGTGCTGCGCGACGGCAAGCTCGTGCACCTGCCGAGCGCCGAGCTCGTGCCCGGCGACGTGATCATGCTCGAGGCGGGCGACTCCGTCCCGGCCGACTGCCGCGTGCTCGAGAGCGCCACGATGAAGATCGAAGAGGCCGCACTGACCGGCGAGTCCGTGCCGGTCGAGAAGCACACCAACGTGATTGAGCTTGCCGCGGGCACTGACGACGTGCCGCTCGGCGACCGCAAGAACATGTGCTACATGGGCTCTACCGTGGTGTACGGTCGCGGTCGCGCCGTCGTGGTCGGCACCGGCATGAACACCGAGATGGGCAAGATCGCCGGCGCTCTGGCCGAGGCCAAGGAAGAGCTCACGCCGCTGCAGGTGAAGCTTGCCGAGCTCAGCCGCATCCTTACCATTATGGTTATCGTCATCTGCGTCGTTATCTTTGGTGTCGACATCATCCGCCACGGCGTGGGCAACGTTCTTACCGACCCGACCGCCCTGCTCGACACCTTTATGGTCGCTGTCTCGCTTGCCGTCGCCGCCATCCCCGAGGGCCTGGTTGCCGTCGTGACCATCGTGCTGTCGCTTGGCGTGACCAAGATGGCCAAGCGTCAGGCAATCATCCGCAAGCTCTCTGCCGTCGAGACCCTTGGCTGCACGCAGACCATCTGCTCCGACAAGACCGGTACCCTCACCCAGAACAAGATGACCGTCGTCAAGCACGAGCTCGCCGCACCTAAGGAGAAGTTCCTGGCCGGCATGGCTCTGTGCTCCGATGCCCAGTGGGACGAGGAGCTGGGCGAGGCCGTGGGTGAGCCGACTGAGTGCGCGCTCGTCAACGACGCCGGCAAGGCGGGGCTCACCGGCCTGACCGCCGAGCACCCGCGCGTGGGCGAGGCCCCGTTTGACTCGGGTCGCAAGATGATGTCCGTGGTCGTCGAGACCCTGGACGGCGAGTACGAGCAGTACACCAAGGGCGCGCCCGACGTGGTGATTGGCCTGTGCACCCACATCTACGAGGGCGATAAGGTCATTCCGCTGACCGAGGAGCGTCGTGCCGAGCTCGTGGCCGCCACCCAGGCCATGGCCGACGAGGCCCTGCGCGTGCTGGCGCTGGCATGCCGCATCTACATCGAGGTCCCGAGCGACTGCAGCCCCGCTGCGCTCGAGCACGACCTGGTCTTCTGCGGCCTGTCCGGCATGATTGACCCTGTCCGCCCCGAGGTCGCCGATGCCATCCGCGAGGCCCACGATGCCGGTATTCGCACCGTCATGATCACGGGCGACCACATCGACACCGCCGTGGCCATCGCCAAGCAGCTGGGCATCGTCACCGATCGCAACCATGCCATCACCGGTGCCGACCTCGATCGCATGAGCGACGAGGAACTCGACGCGCACATCGAGGACTACGGCGTGTACGCCCGCGTCCAACCCGAGCACAAGACACGCATCGTCGAGGCTTGGAAGTCGCGCGACCAGATCGTGGCCATGACGGGCGACGGCGTCAACGACGCCCCGTCCATCAAGCGCGCCGACATCGGCGTGGGCATGGGCATCACCGGTACCGACGTCACCAAGAACGTCGCCGACATGGTACTTGCCGACGACAACTTCGCCACCATCATCGGTGCCTGCGAAGAGGGCCGTCGCATCTACGACAACATCCGCAAGGTCATCCAGTTCCTGCTTTCGGCTAACCTTGCCGAGGTCTTCTCGGTGTTCATCGCCACGCTCATCGGCTTTACCATCTTCCAGCCGGTGCAGCTGCTGTGGGTGAACCTGGTCACCGACTGCTTCCCCGCGCTCGCGCTGGGCATGGAGGATGCCGAGGGCGACATCATGAAGCGCAAGCCGCGCAACGCCAAGGACGGCGTCTTTGCCGGACATATGGGTCTGGACTGCGTGGTCCAGGGCCTAATCATCACCGTGCTGGTGCTGGCGAGCTTCTTTGTGGGCGTGTACTTTGACATGGGCTACATCCACATCGCCGATATGATCGCCGGCAATGCCGACGAGGAAGGCGTGATGATGGCGTTCATCACGCTCAACATGGTCGAGATTTTCCACTGCTTCAATATGCGCAGCCGTCGTGCGTCGCTGTTCACCATGAAGAAGCAGAACAAGTGGCTGTGGGCTTCCGCCGCGCTGGCACTGGTGCTGACGGTGATCGTGACCGTGCAGCCGACGCTTGCCGAGATGTTCTTTGGCCCTGTGACGCTTGAGCTCAAGGGCGTTCTTGCCGCGCTGGGCCTGGCCTTCCTGATCATTCCGCTGATGGAGATCTACAAGGCGATCATGCGCGCGGTCGAGAAGGAGTAGGTCGAAAGGCCATCCTTCCCACCGGTCCGATCGCCTGCGGGGTTTCTTCTTCGCTGGTCCTCGCGCTTCGCGCTGCGGGATCGCTCAGAAGAAACCCCTCCCGGCGTCGGGCCTTTGGATAGCCTCTCGGGACCATTGGCTGAGGGAAAGTATGTGAGTCGGTCGAGCGTTTGCTCGACCGACTCTTTTTTGTGGGTAAAATACCTGCTCAGTTGTGATTTATGGTGCTGGGAGGCGCTTGTGGGCAAGGCTAAGGCTAAGGCGAAGAAAAAGACGACGGGGGCGCGGGCTAAGCGCGATCGTCGTCGGAAGCTTGCGACCGAGGCCCCCGCATCAGCCGAGGAGCTGCTGGCAAACGTGCCGGGACTCGACGCGCTGCAGGATGTTCCGGCGTTCGATGACCTGCCGGTCGATGAAGCTCAACAGGCGGCATTTGACGACTTTTGCGCACATGCCGAGGAGCCCGAGCAGATGCAGCTTGGCGCCGTGGTGCGCTTGGATCGCGGGTTTCCGCTGGTGGCGACTGCCGATGATGCCTTCCGCGCCGAGCATGCCGTGGGGTTTGCCAAGTCGCGCGGCGAGGACGAGGTCCTGCTGCCTGCCGTGGGCGACCGTGTGGCGGTGCGCCGCGCTCCCGGGCACGATATGGGCGTGATTGAGTGCGTTCTGCCGCGCCGTACGAGCTTTGAGCGTTGGCGCGGCCGTGCCCGTGGAGAGCGCCAGGTGCTCTGCTCCAACGTGGATAGCGTGCTAATCGTGCAGGCGCTCGGTGCCGGTGAGGTGCTGCTCGACCGCGTGGCGCGCTCGCTGGTGTTGGCGCTCGACTGCGATGCCGAGCCGGTGGTGGTGCTCACCAAAGCTGACCGCTGCGATGCCGAGGAGCTCGAGCGCGATCTGGACCGCGTGCGCCGCCTGGTGGGTCCGGACGTGCGCGTGATCGTGACGTCTTCTGCCGAGGGCCGCGGCCTGGACGAGGTCCGTGCCTGCGTGCCTGCCGGGAGCTGCGCCATGATTCTGGGCGAGTCGGGTGCCGGTAAGTCGACGCTGCTCAATGCACTGCTGGGCCACGATACGTTGGCGACCGGCGGTGTGCGCGAACGCGACGACCAGGGCCGTCACACTACCGTCGCGCGCGTGATGGTGGCGCTGCCGGGCGACGCCGGCGTGATCGCCGATGCCCCGGGCCTGCGCAGCCTACCGCTCGTGGGTCACGAGCGGGGTCTGGCGTGCGCCTTCCCCGAGATTGTCGAGGCATCGCACGCGTGCCGGTTTGGCGATTGCACGCATACCCATGAGCCGGGCTGCGCCGTTCGCGAGGCCGAGGACGCCGGGCAGATCGACAGCCTGCGTCTGGAAACGTTCCAAAACCTGGCGTCATCCATGCGCGTGAGCGCTCAAATGCTCGATCCCGATGTCCATCTGTAATTGATTTTTCCTATGACAGCCGTCTCCCAACTGTTCGGGAGACGGCTTTTTTGCTGCGGAAAAGCCTCGAAACATGCAGTTTGCTGACGTGCTGACCAAAACCTTGCCACGAGCTTGACGGGCTGGTCAGCTTTTGGTCAGCGATTGGTTTGACATCGAAAACCAAGATCGCGATTGCGCCGCTTTGCGCTCTGACCGCCCAGACAATGGTGGTACGGGCATTCGCCCGGCACTGCCATGAGAGGAGCGGCCGTGAACAAGAGCAAGCGCATCGCCATCAGTCTGGTCGCGGGCGTGCTCGCTGCTCTGCTCTGCATGGTTTACGGCTCGTCGATCCGCTCGCAAGCCGAACAGGTCCAGGCTGAGACCTTGGCCAAGTACGGTGGCGATCGCGTCGAGGTATGCGTCGCGGCGCGCGATATCGATGTGGGCGAGACCCTCGATGAGACCAATGTCATAACCCAGGAATGGCTGACAAGTCTGCTGCCGCGTGACGCGGCGACCGAGCTGCGCCAGGTGCGCGGCGACGTGACGACTTCGCGTATACCCAAAAACGCCGTGATCTGCAATGTCTACACCAAGGCCGAGAGCCACAAGCTCGAGGTGCCTAAGGGCAAGGTCGCCGTTTCGGTGGCGGTCGATGCCGAGCACTCGGTCGGCGGTGCCACGGGCGTGGGCAGCTATGTGGACGTGTACGTGCAAAAAGATGGCGTAACCGATCGACTGTGCGGCGCGCGCGTGATCGATACCAGTGAGGATTCCGGTGCCACGCGCGAGGGCAAGATCGAATGGGTGACGCTGGCGGCTGACCCCGAAGACGTCAAGGAACTGCTGGGGGCATCGGGCAAGGGAACGGTCAGCTTGACGCTTCCCGCCACGGCGCGCGGCAAAAAGAGCGGAGGCGACGAGTGATGAAGGCGATCTGGCTTGCGTGCTGCGCGTGCGGCGATTACGGGCTGTTGCAGCAGGAAGTCGAGGGCCGTGATGCGGGTGCACAGGTGCTTCGCGTGGGTGACCTGGACGGGCTGATTTCCATGGCGCGGGCGTTTCCGTCGCGCCGCGGGGCTGCCATCATCGCGGCGTCTCTGTTTGATATCGAAGATGTGCGCAAGACTGTTGCGCGCCTGACGGCCGAAGGCCGCGTGAGTCGCGTGGTCGTGTTGATAGAAGTGCTCGATCCGTCGGATATCGAGGGACTGTTTCGCGCGGGGGCGACCGAGGTCATCGCTGCGCACAGTATATGCGGCAACGGGCGCGCGGGCGAGGGAGCGGTTGATTCCGATCGGCGCATGACGATTGAGCCCGATGCTTTTGTTGATAGGGAACCCGGGGCGCCTCGCGCTACAAGAGGCCCGCGTGTTGATGATTATGGAAAAGCGGAAGCCGAGCATGGTCGGCGCCCCCGGAACCCCCTTGTATATGATGACGCTGGAGGGCCGGCGCAGCATGCTGGCGACTCCCCGGCTGTAGATATGGGATACGTGCACGGCGTGAATCTGGCGGATGAACTCGACGAAGTTGAGGGCTTTGCCGGGTGCGGCGAGTTGTCGCTGATGCAGCATGAGCAGATTGCACAGAACGAGCCTGCCTTGCAGACCGAACAAGCCGCCATGCCGGCTTGGACGCAGCGTGTGGTTGCGGCGGGGGAGACGGGGACGCTGTCGCCGACGCCCGCCCCGCCGCCTCCGATGCCGCCGGCAGACGCTGCCGCTCCGCAGCATCGAGCTCCGGTCATCTGCGCCATTTCGGGTTCGGGCGGTTGCGGCAAGTCGACGATCGTTGCCACCATGGCACACACATCGTCGCTGTTGGGCTTGCGTGCCGCCGTGCTCGACCTGGACCTGATGTTTGGAAACCTTTACGACTTGTTAGGCGTCGATGCTCCGCGCGATATGGCGGCACTTATCGAGCCGTCGGCGGCGGGCGCGCTCACCGAGCCGGATATCGTAGCCACATCGATGCGCGTGGCGCCGGGCGTTACGCTCTGGGGTCCCGTCGCGGCGCCCGAGCAAGCCGAGCTCATGGCACGTCCGGTGGAGCTATTGCTTGATGTCCTGCGTCGCGAATCCGACGTGGTCTTTATCGATACCTCGGTCTTTTGGGGCGATGCCGTGGCGGCTGCGGTGGCGGCGAGCGACCGTTGCCTGGTCGTTGGCGATGCGGCGGTGTCGTCCGCGACATCGGCGTCGCGCGTCATTGAACTGGCAAGTCGAGTAGGTGTGCCGCGCACGCGCATGAGCGCCGTGTTCAACCGGTTCGGTGCGCGCGGGGCAGACGAGGACGTCGCCATGCGCTTTGAGATTGCCTGTGCGTTGAGCTCCAAGATTCGTATCGCCGATGGCGGGCAGGATCTCGCCGCGCTCATGGCGTTTGGGCGCGCTGACGAGGCAGTGGGGCAGACCAGCGCTTTTGCGACCAGCGTGCGCGAGGCCACGCGCGAGATGCTCGTGGAACTGGGGTGCGCCGTCGGCCCTTGGAGCGATATGGTCGCCGACCGTGCAATGCGCACCGAACGCCCGCGTATTCGCCTTCCCTGGTCGCGCGAGGGTGATCAGCGATGAGCCTGCAAACGAGGATTAAGGCTGCCGGCACTGCAGCGGCGGCAGCGCCTGTAGATGCGGGGCGTCGCCGCGCGGTGAAACGACGCACCAAGCGCGCCGTGATGGACCGCATGGGTTACGACGAAGTGGCGCGTATCAGCGCCTATATCGACCCGGCACTTGCCCGCTCGGAATTGCGTCCCGCGGTGGAGGCGGCGCTCAATGTTGAGGAGCCGACCGATCTCGCGACGCCCGAGCGCGAGACTATCATCGACGAGATTTTGGATGACGTGGTGGGCTTGGGGCCGTTGCAGCCGCTCATCGAGGACGACACCGTTACCGAGATCATGATCAACGGCTGCCGCTCGGCTTTCTTTGAACGCGGCGGCGTCTTGTACCCCATCGAGCATGCGTTTGAGGATGATGAGCAGATCCGGGTGCTTATCGACCGCATCATCTCGCCACTTGGCCGCCGTATCGACGAGCGCAGCCCCATCGTCAACGCCCGCCTCAAAACGGGCTATCGCGTCAACGCGGTGATTCCGCCTGTGGCGATTGACGGACCGATTCTCACCATCCGAAAGTTCTCGGACCGTATCTGCTCGCTGGACGAGCTTGTGGGGCTGGGGTCGCTGCCGCTTTGGTATGCGCAGCTGCTGTCATGCGCGGTGTCGCTGAGACAAGACCTGGCGGTTGCGGGAGGCACGGGATCTGGTAAGACCACCCTGCTCAACGCGTTGTCATGCGAGATTTCCACCGGCGAGCGCATCGTGACGATCGAGGACTCTGCCGAGCTCAAGTTTGCGCATCATCCGCACGTGGTGCGTCTAGAGGCGCGCGAGGCTTCAATTGAGGGCGAGGGCGCGGTGACGATCCGCGACCTGGTGACCAATGCCCTGCGCATGCGCCCCGACCGCATCGTGGTGGGTGAGGTGCGCGGTGCCGAGTGCTGCGACATGTTGCAGGCCATGAACACGGGCCACGACGGGTCGCTCACCACACTTCATGCGGGTTCCGAGCAGGAGACCGTGGTGCGTCTGACGTTGCTTGCACGTTATGGCATCGATCTGCCGAGCGAGCTCATCGAGGAGCAGATTGCCATGGCGCTCGACGGCATCGTGATGTCCGAGCGCTACGCCGATGGCAGGCGCTTCGTCTCCTCGTATTCGGGGGTGCGTCGCGCCGCGTCGGGCGGCGTAGAGCTCGAGCGCTATGTGACTTTCGATGCCGCCGAGCGCACCTGGACGCTTGACCGCGAGCCGCCGTTTATCGCAGAAGGCCTGCGGTCGGGGACGCTCACACAAGAGGAGGTGGACGAATGGAGGTCGCTGTGCCCCTCGTCGTAGGGGGTTTGGCAGGGTTTTCTGTCGCGACGGCGTGCGGGGCGGAACCTCGTGTGCCGCAGGTGCCGCCGGCGGAGCTGGCGCGTCAGGCGTTCGAGACGGTGGCAGAGAAGCTGCCGCGTGAGCTGGTGGAAAACGATCTGCTGAAAAAGATTGCCCGTTCGTGGGCATCGCTGGCTCCGGCGCGTCGCCTTGGCCTCGTGATCGAGGATGCTTCGGAGCGTTTGGCGTTTCTGCTGCTATCGAGCGGTGTCTGCTGCGTTTTGCTAACGATGGTGTCGTTATCGCCCCTCGGATTTGCCTTGGGACTTGTTGCTCCGATTGCCGTTGGCGCCGCCCGGGATGGCTTTGAGAGCCGGCGCGAGCAACACGATGCAGAAGAGGCTATGCCCGAGGCGTTTACCGCACTTTCCATGTCGCTTGCCTCGGGACATTCGCTGGCCCAGGGCATGCGCTTTGTGGGCGCTCATGCGCAAGAACCGGTGCATACCGAGTTTTTGCGGGTGGCGGCGGCAATCGATTGCGGCATCTCGGCGACCGACGCGCTCGATGACTTGCTCGTGCGCATCGACGCCCCCGGCCTTTCGCTTGTGACCTTGGCGCTTAAGGTGTCACAGCGCACCGGCGCTCCGCTTGCCGACTTACTGTCCGAGGCGTCGAGCATGGTGGGGGAGCGCATTGAGCTCAAGCGCCGCCTAGATGTTAAGACGTCGCAGGCCCGCATGTCTGCGCATATGGTCGCGGCGATGCCGACGGGCATGTGCGCGGTGTTGGCGCTGCTTTCGGCAGATTTTCGTCGCGGTCTTGCGACGCCTGCCGGCGCGGGCGCTGTGGTGCTGGGTCTTGCCCTCAACGCCGTTGCCCTGGTGGTTATCAGGCGCATTATGCGGGTGGAGCTATGAGCGCCCCGGTTGCAGTTGCGGCTTGCCTGTGCGCCCTGAGTGTATTTGTCGCGACGGGTTTGGATCGGGCGGATGCACGCAAGATCGCAGAGGCCTGCAAGCGCGAGGCGGTGCTGGTCGCTGCCGCGGGTCGCTCGGTGGTCGATGCTCTGACCGCGCGAATGAAGGGCGCGGTGGGAGCGGGCGGCCCGGCGCGAGTGTCGCTCGGCGAAGTGTCCGAGATGATCGATGTTGTGCGCTTGGGTCTTTCGGCCGGTCTTTCGTTTGATGCGGCGCTTGAGATTTTCTGCGCCAACCGCCGGTCAGTGCTGGCTCTTCGACTTGAGCGGGCCTGCATGGCGTGGCAGGTGGGCGTGGGCACGCGTGAGGACGAGTTGTTGGCCGCCGCGCGCGACCTGGACGTGCGAGCGCTCGAGACCTTTGCCATCACGGTGGGACAGGCGCTCGCCCTGGGTGCCCCACTTGCCGAGACACTGGCCGCTCAAAGTCGCGAGATCCGTGCGGCTCATCGCGCCGCGGTCGAGCGCGAGATCGAGCGTGCGCCCATCAAGCTGCTGATTCCCACCGGCACACTCATCTTGCCGGCGTTGCTTCTGTCCATATTGGGCCCGCTGTTGGGAGCAGGCGGGATGATGTAGGGAGGAATACATGAACACGATGACTGACGTTGCTGGCAAGGTCTGGAGCTGGGCTGTTTGCCAGTCAATTCGCGCTCGCCAGCATGCCGGGGAGCTACTGCAGGAGGAGAGTGCGCAGGGCACCACCGAATACGCTATCTTGGTCGGCGTGCTCGTGGTGATCGCCATCATTGCCATTGTCGCATTTAAGGGCAAGGTCCAAGATCTATGGAACGCTATCAGCGAGGGCATCAACAGCCTGTAGAGGGCGAGCGCCCCATCGGGGTGCTGCTGGTGTTTGCTTGCCTGACCGTGGCGATAGCGGCGGTGCTTTGGGGGCTTAACGCCGCGCGGCAGCAGCGTCCTGGGGCCGCCTTCGATTCGGGCTCAGATTCGGCGGTGGCGTCTCAAAAAGATGAGATGCGAGATGCGGACGATTCGGATGTCGCTGTCACGGCGCAAACCTTTCTGCGGACGCTCGACAAGCGGTCTGGCACTGCGACGGATTCACCTGAGGACAACGCGATTGCGGTCCGGCTTGCATGGTCCGAGGACCGACCGATGACCGAGGCAGCGGCGGATATGTTACGCGCCTACCGCGAGGTGCCAACGGCCCAGCTCGCCCTGAGCGGCTATCTCGATATTAAGGGCAACGTATGGGGCGCCATCGTGCGCGATGGGCGCGGCTGGGTCGATATGGTGACGGTTGCCGCGGATGCCGGCGATGCTTCGTGTCGTCTGCGCGCCGTGCGTCTGGTCCCGCAAACAATAAGCTCAAAGAAGGGATCGTGAAATGCATGGCGTTCTGCGTGAAGAGGTTGCCCAAGCGACTGTGGAATACGCCATCGTTACAGTGGCGCTGTTATCGATCGTGCTGGCGATCGCGGGGCTTTGGCGTGCTGGCACCGATGGGCGCTTGGCGGCGCTGGTTGAGCGGGCGGCATCTCATGGCGTTGCCTCGACGTCGGTTATCGACGCCGCTGCGGGTGCTAAGGACATCGCGTTGTATTGATATCGCGCGCGAGGACCGGGCGCAGTCTACGGTCGAGGCCGCTTTTTTGCTGCCGACGTTTCTGACGCTCATCCTTCTCGCACTGCAACCAGTGTGCCTGCTCTATACGCGCGCGGTCATGGAGTCTGCCGCCGCCGAGACCGCGCGGCTCATGACCACGACGACGGCGGAGGACGACGATCTTAAGGAGTTCACCCGCCGCCGGCTTGCCGCAGTGCCCAACGTTTCGATCTTTCATGCCGGCGGGCCGTTGTCGTGGGATATCGAGCTTGGCCGGGCCGGTGCGGGTGGCGTCTCGTCCGTGTCCGTTTCCGGCGAGGTCAAGCCGTTACCTGTGATCGGTGCGTTTGCGCAGGCTATGGGTTGTACCGCCGAGGGCGGCTACGTTGAGCTCAAGGTCGATGTCTCGTATCAATCGCGTCCCGAATGGCTGGAGGGAGATTATGATTCGTGGATTGCTGCATGGGATTAAGCGTTTCTGGTCTAGATGCGTTTTGACGCGCCGTCCGAGCTGCCATCGCAAGCGAGGCGGCTTTATGGGCCGCGCCGGTGTTGATCTGTTTATCGAAGACAGCGCCTATACCACGCTTTCTTCTGCCGTGGTCATCCTAGTGGTGCTCACGTTGTTGTTTTCGTCGACCGCGGCGATATGGAGCATGTCGCGTGCCGGGGATACCCAGGTGGCGACCGATAGCGGCGCGCTGGCGGGTGCCAACGTAGTGTCGTCCTATCACACGGCTGCCACGGTGGGTGATGCGAGCATCTTGAGTCTGTGGCTA
>URTW01000036.1 GCA_900550815.1 uncultured Collinsella sp. | reverse complement strand
AATATCCGCATACTCGTACTTCGCATTGTCTGAGAGCGCAAGCTTGAGCCACATCATAAGCTCTTGGTTTCCCTTACGCTTTGCGTGTTATGTGGTGAACTGGGTGCCCACAAGCTCATGCGTACCGTCGCTCACGCCCCAGATCTTATAGGCATATGCGCGGCCGCAGTAAGCGGCAGCATTGGCAAGCTCCGAGATGTCACGCCCCGTTCTAACGGGATCGCTATTGCCTTCTTTAAATTCAAGCCACTCGGTTTCATCAGGATAACCGACGAGTGAATAAATCAGCTCCATGCCATCTGCTTCACCCATTGAGCCAGCCTCCTTGCGCTCATTTTTGATAACAAAATGTTAAATAGATGATAAATAGAATTATGCGCAATTTGAAGCCGAATGCCAAGTTTTCTGGTCGTTTTCCCAGATAATCTCATGTCGGAAGCTCGGCATTCCACATGAGAGTCGACTACTGTAATTGACAGGCAAGAAGAGCAGCCTATTCAATTCCAGCTAAATCAAGCAGCATAAAGCGCAATAAAAAAGGCGGTTAGGCGTCTTCGATATGCCTAACCGCCTTTACAAGCGGGTAATTATTTCACAGGATCCACGGCGACCTTACCACTCTCCAGCACGTGGACGCGGCCGTCGGCGAGCATTTGCACGACCTCGGGATACAGCACGTGCTCAATCGCGTGGATGTGCTCCTCGAGCGTGTCGACATCCCAACCTTCCTCGACAGCCAGCGCGCGCTGGGCGATGATGGGGCCGTTGTCGTAGATCTCGTTGGCAAAGTGCACGGTCACGCCGGTCACCTTGACACCGCGCGCAAAGGCATCGTCAATCGCATGCGCACCGGTAAAGCTCGGCAGCAGTGCCGGATGCAAGTTGACCACGCGGTTGGGAAACGCCGCCAGCAGCGGCGTGTGCACCATGCGCATGTAGCCGGCCATGACCACATACTCGCAGCCGCGCTCGAGAAGCTCGTGCGCGATGATCTCGTCGGCGGCGATGGGGTCGGCATAGACATCCTTGGACAGCGTAAGCGTCTGGATGCCCGCGCGCTCAGCGCGCTGCAAACCCTTAGCCGAAGGACGGCTCGACACCACAAGCTCAATCGAAGCGTTGAGTTTGCCGGCGGCGATCAGATCGATCAGCGCCTGCAGGTTGGTACCCGAACCGCTGATGAGCACACCGATCTTGAGCGGCTCGGCCGTATCGGTGCCGGTCGGACGGGTATAGGGCACAAAATCCAGGCCCTCGGCAGCAGTCATCTGCTCGTTAGCGCTCATCGGAGTACACGACCTTACCGGAACCCTCGACGCACTTGCCCACGCGGAACGGCTTCTCGCCCAGCGCGACCAGGGCCTCGGTAACCGCGGCCTCGTCCTCGGGGGCGACGATCAGGCACAGGCCAACGCCCATGTTGAAGGTCTTGCATGCCTCATTGGGCGCGAGCTCGGCCTGGCGCGACACGTAGGTGATGACGGGCGGAACGTCCCAACCCATCTCGGCACCGTTGCGGGTGACCACGGCGTCGACGTCGTCGGCGAGCGCGCGGTTGAGGTTCTCGGTGATGCCGCCGCCGGTGATGTGGGCGATGGCGTGCACGTTGGCGCCGCCGCGCAGCAGCTCCAGAATCGGCTTGACGTAGATGCGCGTGGGAGCCAGCAGGGCGTCTGCCAGCGATGCACCGCCGAGCTCCTCGAGCGGGCGGCTCAGCTCCTCGGCCTTAGCGGCGGCCTCGGGCGTGCCCGGCTTAATGCCGTCGACGCCGATGACCTTGCGCACGAGCGAGTAGCCGTTGGAGTGCACGCCAGTGGAAGGCAGGCCCAGGATCACGTCGCCGGGGCGGACGTTTGCGGGGTCGAGCATCTTGGGACGGTCGACGACGCCCACGGTAAATCCGGCAAGGTCGTAGTCGGCAGGAGCCATAACGCCCGGGTGCTCGGCCATCTCGCCGCCCACGAGCGCGCAGCCCGCGAGCTTGCAGCCGTCGGCCACACCCTTGATGATCTTTGCCATGTGCTCGGCCTCGATGTGACCGATGGCAACGTAGTCCAGGAAGAACAGCGGCTCGGCGCCCGAAGCCAGAATGTCGTTGACGCACATAGCGACCAGGTCCTGGCCCACCGTCTCGTGACGGTCCATGATCTGGGCGAGCACGAGCTTGGTGCCCACGCCGTCGGTACCGCTAATCAGAATCGGGTCTTCCATATCCTTAAGCGCGGCGGCCGAGAACAGGCCACCGAAGCCACCGATACCGCCGATGACCTCGGGGCGGTTGGTGTCCTTAACCATTTGCTTAATAGCGTCGACGGCGCGGCCGCCCTCGGCGGTATCGACGCCGGCATCCTCATACGTCACATGCTTGCTATCGCTCATCTGAGCCTTCCTCTCCCACTACCGTCCGCCGCCCGGGCGCCAAACGGTGCTCATAGTTGCGTTCATTTCGGCGCGCGCCATAACAACGCGCGCCGCTCAATCAACAAAACAGCAGGTAAAACCTACCAAAATAAACCTGTCCCTACATGGCAGGTTTTAGGCCTCGCCGTGTTCCTCTTCCCAGCTGCGGTCATCGTATTTCTCGACCACGGCGTCGTCATCAAAGTGCAGCGGCTTGTCCAGGTTGCGGGGCTTAAAGCCCTCCATAAACTTGTCGCGGCCAAAGCTCTCGGGAATCGCCACGGGATAACGGCCGGTAAAGCACGCATCGCAGTAGCCGCCCTTGGGCATGACTTTGAGCAGGCCCTCAACCGAAAGGAAGGCCAGCGAATCGGCGCCGATATACTCGCAAATCTCGTCGACCGTCTTGTTGGCGCTGATAAGCTGCGACTGCACGTCGGTATCGATACCGTAGAAGCACGGCCAGATGACCTCGGGCGAGTTGATGCGGATATGAATCTCCTTGGCGCCAGCGTTGCGCAGCATCTTGACGAGCTGCACCATGGTGGTGCCGCGCACGATGGAGTCGTCGATGACGACCAGGCGCTTGCCCTCGATGTTGTCGCGAAGCGGGTTGAGCTTCATGCGCACGCCCATGGCGCGCAGCTCCTGCGTAGGCTCGATAAACGTACGGCCCACATAGCGGTTCTTGATAAGACCCTCGCCAAAGGGAATACCGCTCTCGTGCGAATACCCCTCCGCGGGCGGCAGGCCGGAGTCGGGCACGCCGATGACCAGATCGGCCTCGACGGGCTCCTCATGTGCCAGCTGACGACCCATGTCGTAACGGCAGGCGTAAACGCTCTTGCCGTTCATGATGGAGTCGGGACGGGCGAAGTAGACCTGCTCAAAGATGCAGTTGGCGGGCTCTTCGGCTGCAGGCACGCCCTGCTCGGATACCAGACCCTCGGCGCTGATGCGCAAAATCTCGCCGGGACGGACGTCACGGACGTACTCGGCGCCCACGATGTCGAGTGCGCAGGTCTCGGAAGCACCGACCCAGCCGCCGGCGCGCGTGACATGGACGGCGGAGTCGACCGTCGCGGCGCCGTCCTGCGACGGCAGTTGCGAAACGGATGCGACATCGGCCTGGTCCAGGCCCTCGTCCACCAGCTTGCCCAGCACGAGCGGGCGAATGCCGTGCGGATCGCGGAATGCGTAGAGCGCCTGCTCGTTGATGAGCGTCATGGCGTAGCCGCCGCGCACGAGCTCCATGGTCTTGCGAATGCCCTCGCGCAGATGGCCCGTGCGCTGGGTAAAGTAGCCGATGAGTTTGGTCGCGACCTCGGAATCCGAGTTGGAGAGAAACGGCACGCCCAGCTCGATCAGCTGGCGGCGCAGCTCGTCGGTGTTGACGAGGGTGCCGTTGTGCGCGAGCGCGATAATGACGCTATTGATGGTAGAGAGGTGCGGCTGAGAGGCTTCCCAACTCTTGGCGCCGGCGGTGCCATAGCGCACATGACCCACGGCCAGCTGACCGGAGAGCGTCGACAAGTCGGCATTGGAGAACACGCGGTCGAGCAGGCCCAGATCCTTGCGGACCATAACCGTGCCGCCGTCACCCACGGCGATTCCCGCCGATTCTTGGCCACGGTGCTGCAGTGCACGCAGGCCAAAGTACGTCAGTCGAGCCACGTCGCGATCGGGTGCCCACACACCAAAAACGCCGCATTCCTCATGCAGCTGGTCAGAGTCCGGATCATACGTCGACATGGCGTTCACCTGTCCCGCGGCACGCTCGGCCGCGCGGATGGTTTCTTGAGACATGGCATCCCCTCAGAGCCTCGTTATTTGGCGTTACCTGCCCTATTATACGCACGGCAAGACAAGCACTCCCGCGCATGAACAGCGCTTTTTAAAAGCCCACCGAGCTTATAATCCGTTTTGCAGCCAAACATTTTATTGGGCAGGCGCCTCGGGGCCGACGATCCCGCATACTTCCGTTGCGACGCGTCTTGCCCGCCGTTGGGGCTTGCATTGTTGCAATTGGGACGTTCGTCCTGTCTTTTGGCAGGTCGGCGGCGTATCCTTGTACCTACAGCAAAACGAGAAAGGTTATGTATGGATCGAAACGAACTCGACCCCAGCGTCCCCAGCGCCACGGAGGTCAAGAAGATCCCCCTCATCATTAAGGTATACGCCGTCCTGTGCATCCTGTCCGGCGTGGGCACGCTCCCTTCGGTCGGCGCCTTTATGTGGCAGGTCATCACCGCGCTCATCAACGGCAACGCCGCCGCCAAGCTCGGCGACAACACGCTCGTCGCGGTCGGCCTTATCGTCGCCGGCATCATGCTCTCTGCGGCAAGCGCCGTCATCCTGATCATCTTTGGCCTGGACCTTATCAAAAACCAGCGCCGCAACGCCGCTCGCCTGTCCTACATCCTTATCGCGTTTACCGTCGTCGAGCTTTTGGTCGACGTGATGCTCCAGGGTATCGGGCCCTTCTTGCTGCGCCCTGCCATCCAGCTCGGCATCCTCGTCGCGCTTTCGGCCACCGTCGACCCCACGCTGCGCCAAGAGCGCGAGCTGCAGCGCCGCCTGCAGGAAATGCTCGATCGCGACGCCGCCGCCGAGGGCATGCTCGGGCGCGATGAAACCGGCGAAGGCTACATCAAGCTCAACTACTTCAACCTGTTCTGGGTATTCTTTGTCTGCTGCATACTCGGCCTGATCGCCGAGGACATCTGGCACATGACGGTCGACGACCCGGGCGTCTACCAGAACCGCGCCGGCATGCTGTTTGGCCCCTTCAGCCCCATCTACGGATTTGGCGCCGTGCTCATGACCATGGTGCTCAACCGCTTCTATAAAAAGAACCCCATCATCATTTTCCTGGTGAGCGCCCTGCTCGGCGCCAGCTTTGAGGTGTTCGTGGGCTGGTTTATGCAGACCGCGTTTGGCGTGGTCTCGTGGAGCTACTCGCATATGAAGCTCTTTGGCATGCCCGATCCGCTCGCCGTCCTTACCGGCGGACGTACCTGCACGGGCTTCGCCTGCCTGTGGGGCCTGGGCGGCCTCATCTGGATCAAGCTGCTGCTGCCGAGGCTGCTCAAGCTTATCAACATGATTCCGTGGAAGAGCCGCTACTCCGCTACCGTCATCTTCACCATCATTATGCTGGTCGATGGCGTTATGACGCTGCAGTCGCTCGATTATTGGTATCAGCGCGTCAACGGCACGGAACCGGATATTCCCGTTGCGCAGTTCTACGGCAAGTACTTCGATAATGACTTTATGGAGAATCGCTTCCAGAGCATGACCATGAGCCCCAAGGATGCGACGCGCGTGTAGCGTCCATCGCGCCCAAAACGCAAAATGCCCGCCGGTATCACACGTACCGGCGGGCATTTTTATAAACGAGCCTTCTACCGACGCAAGCCTCTACGCCTCGCGCTCGACCTCACTCACGCATTCGTTCTTGATGGTGCCAACGAGCGCCTGCAGCGCATCGACCACGTGCGGGCGAATGTCCCCGCCGATGAGCACGAGCATGATGTCGTCACCTACGGCAAGCTCACCGCTTGCCAGCCACACGCGTACATAGCCGATACCCGGCATCGCGCGCGTGGCCTCGATAGCAGCCTGCACCTTGCTGGCGTCGTAGCCAAACACCATGCCGCCCACCTTGTGGCCCGGCGCCACGCCATCGGTCTCGACACCGCGCGCCTCGGCCTTGGGCGTCGAGCGCACCACACCGTTATGTGTCAGATACATACCGCACGCAGGTGCCGACGAATCGGCCTTGGCCTCACGCAGCCAAGCATCAACCGAAGGCATCAATTTGCCATTTTCAAGCATCGTTTCTCCCTCTACTGTCAGCGAGTAGCCAATTTGGGACGGGTTTTAGCTACCCCTGGATAATCTATTCCTCGACCGGCGTGAGCACCATGACGGCACGCGTGTTGCTCAGCGATAGCGAACGACAGGTCACAAGCGTTACGACCTTGGTTGCCGAGGCGGCGCGATCGCCCGCATCACTCGTCACGGCAGAAGCCCCGTCGAGCATCTCGGACAGATAGTTCTTGAGCCCGTCATCGCCCTCAAAATTGGGCGTGCGCGCCTTGGCATACGTGTCCTCAACAACTTTGGTCGCCAGTGGTCGCAGCTTATACGTAGCATCCCGTGTGATGTAGTACACATATTCAATGCTATCGAACGTTGCCTGGTCAGTCGTATCCGAAATCACGTTGAACATCGACCCATCGTTCATATGGTGTCCGTAGATCGTGGTCTGCTGGTCAACCATTCCCGGCGCGGTGTCATCACTATCCAAGAAAATGGCACCGGACGCGTTAGCCGTACCGTCAAACAGCGTGTTGAGGTATTTGGAGTTGTTGTTGGTCTGCACCACGGGATAGTTGATGATGGTTCCCGGCGCGTAAATCCAACCCACAATCTCGGGGTTCGTCTGAGCAAGTGCATCAAAATCGATAATCGGCACGCCGCTGGCGTCCTGATCGCTTATATATTGCTTCTCGATTTTCTGATACGAATCGCTCGCCTGCTTATAGCCAATCTGAGCATTAATAAAGATAGCGGCGGCGGCGACAATCAGACCGATGCCCACGATGATGAGTAGAATGGGAATAATGGAGCGGCGCTTTTTGCGCGGCGGCTCGGTGTAATCCGACGGCGCGGCATGCGATGAAGACCGGGGCGGCTTCTTAGCTGCGCTATAAGACGAGGGACGATACGCCGCCGGCGTGTCCTGGCGGCGGTGCGTCGCCGGCGTGTCCTGGCGGCGGTGCGTCGCCGGCGTCACAGGACGCGCCGCTCGCGGCTGCTGAGGAGAGGATGTCCGACCCTGCTGTGCCGCACGGGCAGCACCCGGCTTCGACGGATCGGGAATCTGAGAAGCCTTGAATCGTTTTCCCTGATAGTCGGACATGGCTCTCCTTATACTGCGGTGAAACGGCGGAACGCCTAGGCGTCGGCCATCTCCTGCTTCATCTTCTCGATAACCTTGCGGTACTCGGGGTCGCATGCACCCAGAATCTGCATGGCATAGATGGCAGCATTCTTGGCACCGTTGATGGCAACGCAGGCCACGGGCACGCCCGAAGGCATCTGCACCATCGACAGCAGCGAATCCATACCGCCCAGGTCGCTCGTCCTCATAGGCACGCCGATAACCGGCAGCGGCGTAAAGGCAGCCACGACACCGCCCAGGTGAGCAGCCTTGCCGGCGGCGGCGATAATCACTTTGATACCGCGATCGGCAGCAGTCGAAGCCCACTCGTGGACCTTCGCCGGCGTGCGGTGTGCGCTCGCGATCACGAGCTCATAGGGCACACCCAGCGCCTCGAGCTCGGCGGTGCAACCTTCCATAACGCCCAGATCGGACTTGGAGCCCATGATGATCCCGACAACCGGCTTTTGATCTGCCATAAACAAAGACCTCCTGTTGAGAACGGCGACGCGGCGGATCCGCGACCCTTAACTACTGAGAGTAGTATAGCTGCTCCCGTCCCTGCGGTCTTTGTGGCGCTTCGCGGGCGGGCCAGGCTTTATCTTCACTCCGGTTGCTTCGCAAAGTCGTTCAGATAAAGCCTGGCCCGCCCGCGAAGCGCCCTGCGACCTACCGGGAATTGCCATGACGTACGTTGGCTGATGAATTGGAAGGAAAGGTCAACGGAGACTGAAGGCAATTGGTTCAGCGAAAAACCCTGACGAATCTAATTCGTCAGGGCCCCACCAACGCTCACTCGTCGTTCATCGTTAAAGCTAGATATTCTCTTCCGCCCATTTCTCGAAATCGAGTTCTCGTCTCTGAGCAGTTCGGTAGACTTCCATGTCTTCGCGAGCGCCTACCACTACGATGGCCATCTTTTCTTTAATTCTGATGAGGCGGTACACGATTCGAATGCCACTTCCCCTGAGCTTGATTTTCATAAAGCCAGTCAAATCCGTACCTGCCTTGTTTCCAAGAGGCTTGCCGAATCCACCTTCGTTCTGCGGCAATGGGTTCGTTCTGATTTTTTCTATAGCCTTAAGGACGATCTTTCGTTGGGAGCCGTCCAGACGCTTAATATCCTTGAGAGCATCCGGGTAGAAAGCGACTTCGTACCCACTCATTCAAACTCGACCTCATCCATCTGATCGAGTTCGTCCTGGCTCACACCCAGCTCTTCCATAACATCAGACAGGGAAACAAGCGCATCGTCACTTGCCACAGCCACTCTCTTAAGTGCCAACGTTAACAAGGCGAGGTCCTCCTCCGCTTGCTTCGCTTCCCTATATTCATCGGGTGGCACAATCACAAACGCTGGCTTGTTGTGTTTGAGAACCACAACTGGATTGTCGTCCCCAACCTTCGAAAATGCAGCCGAGCCCTTACCGTGGCTGAAATCGCTAATTGGAACAAGGTTGTCGAGCATCTGCAAAGCAGGCATACATACCTCCTAAAAATGAATTCTTTTTCGAATTCATTTTATCATTCTTTTTTGCTATATTGTACCACGCAACCGAAACAACCTTTTAGGATACGAATCCGAGCTTAGAATGACTGTTGGCCCTCGCACCGCCCTTGCCTCTTTTATTACGTCAAGTGGTATACAGCGAAGCAAAATGGCGATCTAAAGTGCGCGGCACTCACCTCGCATCGCTACAAAAAACAAACTGCTCCCCACCCACTCGGGCAAGGAGCAAGCCTCATTTTTAATCAGACTGAGAACCACGAATGCAGAAACACAGGCGACTTCAGTCCCTTATCGCCGAGAGACGTTATTGTACAGCCATTTCTTTAAGCTTCTCAGCCATCAACAAACACACGTCTTCCGATTGCGGGTACACGCCAAAATGATCGAAGAAACCATGGTCACATCCGGCATATTCGATGACCTCGACATCGATTCCTGAAGACCGTAATTTTGTAGCCCATTTTTCATCGGGGATACGAAGCGGATCGTATTCGGATGTCACGATAGTCACCGGGGGGAAATCAGTGCAGTCCTCAAGCATTAGCGCAGAAATCAACGGGTCATGAGGAGACATTTTTCCGTGTGCACAAAGTTCGACCATCGGGCCGTCCGAATCGCGAAGATGGTCGATGCGAAAACGCGCAACGTCCTCTTGATCGGCTATCGCAGGAAAATCCTCATATCCCTCGCCCTGTTCGCCCGCAAGGTCGACTTCAGGATAGATTTCGAAGGCATGGGCTACAGCTCCAGCACCCCTGAGCTGAACACACGCATTAGTAAGGCTTCCTCCCGCAGAGTCGCCGGCGACCATTATTTTATGAGGATCGATTCCGAGATCCCCGGCATGCTCGCGCACATAATCAAGAGCAAGAACGCAATCCTCGATCTGCCCGGGAAATGCCGTCTCCGGCGCCAAGCGGTATTCCGGATAAACCACCACTGCACCAGACTTTTCGGCGATGAACTCGAGCTGATGTTCAAATTGCAGAACATTCCCCGCCATAAACGCGCCGCCATGCAGGTAAACTAGCGCTGGACTTGCCTCCTTATGATTTGGTGGCGTCCAGACGAATAAATCTATATAGCGATCGGCTGCCTCCATGAGGACCTCATCGCGCTGAACCTCACCATCGAGTAGGCGGTATGTCGGCTTATCCGGGCGATGACGCATTCCAATAAGGCTCGTCCAGCTCGGAGACATGCTAACATTCCGCATCTTCTTGCGGGATACCTCGAGAATTCGTGGGTCAAGCACATGCTCTCTTTCATCATCAGGAACCGGACGAATTTGAACCTCGAGTCCCCTCTTCTCGGTTATAAACGAGCGACCGGAGATGGCGCCAATCAACGCCTCGTCGTATTGTCTGCCCATCTTAAATCCCCTCTCGGCGATAACGCCAAATCGATATTTCCATAACTTTTGAGATAACGGCTTATGATGTCCTCAGTTGTCGTATATCTATGTACTAAAGAAACTGAAGACCAAGGGGTCCACCATGCCTGCAGCAAAAGACGAGCTCACTCAGCCAGAGCTTCTCTATCAGACCGTTGAAAACGATATCCTCAAGAAAATAGTTTCTGGCGAACTCCCCGGCGGCAGTCAGATTCCCACCGAAACCGAGCTTTGCAAGCAATACAAAGTAAGCCGGATCACCGTAAGACGCGCCGAGCAGAATCTCAATGACCAACACATGCACTCCCGCCTGCGAGGCAAGGGGACATTCGTAAACCCATCGAAGCTCACCCTGAAACGAGGAACAAGCACCATTTTCAATTTGAGCTCCGACCCCCAATACGGCGATAAAACAACCAAGTCCATCATGGAAACAGGCTTGATCAAGGCTGATGCCCACATTGCACGGGAGCTCAAAATTGACAACGGAACCGTAGTGCAACGAGTTGCGCGCTTGGTTTATATCGAAAATGCCCCCTGCGCCAGCGACACCATTTATGCAACGCAGGGCACTCTACCCGGACTACTGGAGCTTCTCACAGACAATGCCAGTCTTTTCGACCTGATCGCCAACCATTACAGCATCGCAACCGGTATTGAGAAACTCAAAATCACCGCAGGAATAGCGGGGCTCCAAGAAGCAATCCTTCTCGGTTATATCGTTGGAGCCCCCGTGAGCGTTGTCGAGCACGTCACATATGCCTGCAATGAAATGCCGCTCCACTATTCGAAAACCGTTTGGCGAGCAGACGCATCGTCCTTCGAGTTCAGCATCTCAAAAGATGGACGCCTTCTCTAGCCCAAAATCCCCAGGACGCCGAGCACAATACCCGCAGCGAGAATGCCCACAATCTGCCAAATAATTTTGACCTGTTTCTTATTGCAAAGACACATGATCCCGAACGCGCAGAGCGGCAAAAGAGCCGGGAATATCCCATCGAGCGTTTCCTGCAACTTAAACGCGGTGGCGCCGAAGTTAAGAGCGAGCGGAGTGGTAACTGCAACGGTGGTCGCCACCATTCCACCAACTACCATTAGTCCCACAATCGCCAGGCCGGACGTAACTTTGTGCATTACATCAGAATCGTTCAGCTTCGAAATCATGCCACTGCCAAGCGAATAACCATACTGAAGCCCAAACCAGCGGATCAGGATCGTTGGGACATTATAAAGAAGCAGGAACAGGATTGGGCCGAGCAGACTGCCCGAAAGGCAAAGTCCTGTCACAACGCCCGTCGCAATCATGCGAAGCGTACTGGCAATCAGTGAATCTCCAATACCGGAAAGCGGAGCCATAAGCGATGCTTTCATGGCGTTAATTGAGGCGGTGTCAAAGTCCTGATTGTTGGCGTTTTCCTCCTCCATGGAGGCCACAATGCCGGCGACCAGAGGATTAAACGTAACTTGAATATTGTAGAACTCAAGATGACGCTTATATGCCTCGATCCGGTCTTCAGGCTTATCGTATAACCGCTTGATTACCGGAATCATGTCGTAGCAGAAACCAACGTTCATTTGTCGGTCAAAGCTCCACATGATGTTGAGTGGAAAGCTACGCCAAAATAACGCCTTTAAGTCTTTCTTGGTTATTCTCTTATCGGTCGATTTATTTGACTCCGGCGAGAGCTCAAGAACATCATTAGAATTCGTTGTCATCGTCAACCTCCTTAGCGACCGCCGCACTGGCAGGCATAAAAATGTGAGCCATATTGAGAATCCCAATCAGGATCAGCGAAAACGCCACGATACCGATCGTCGGAATGTTTAGATAGGCACTCAGCAAGAAGCCTCCAAAGAATAGGAAGCTCAGCTCCTTGGTGGACAGGATTGACATAAGCTGCGCAAATCCAAGCGCGGGCAGAATACCCGTTGCGATCGTAAGCCCATTCGTAAGCCAATCAGGAATGGCGTCAATCAGTGCCTGAACAGCATCATTTCCAACGTAAAAAGCCACGCCGCAAATCAAGCCAAGCGCAATGATGTAGAGAATTCCATTGGTCCACATAGCGGCTGCAATCGTTTTGGGGTCGTCTTTTTCGGCACCACGATCAGCCCAGACAGCCATAGGAGGCGTAACAACGCTATACATAAGGCTGTCAAACATGCCGGCAAGCACCGCAGTGGGCATAGCAATAGTCAGAGCGGTCTCGGGACCCGCACCCATAGTAATCGCAAAGGCTGTTCCCAAAACTGAACCAACAATTACGTTGGGCGGCACGGCAGCACCAACCTGCCAGACCCCCATGAACGCGAGTTCGAGCTGGAAACCAACAATAACGCCAGTCGGAATATCACCCAAAAAAATACCGACGATCGCTCCGAGGACAATCGGCCGCTCGACCATCGCAGTACCGAGTAAATAATCCGATTGACCTATCGCAGCGGCAAGACCAACCAGAAAAGCCTGAAGCAGCATATTTCTCCCTCTTCCTACAAATCAAAACTTGTTACGATGCGTTTTTTCTCGCTAGCAACCTGCCTTACCTCGAACTCGATTCCATCAGCCATGGCTTTCTTAATTTCATTAATATCGGATTGGGAAAGGCGCACAGCAGGGCCAAGCTCCTTTACGCTATCCCCCAACGGTCGAGCGCCGCCTAAATTCACAGACGTTATTTTTGGACACGCACGCGCAACTTCACAGGCGTCATGTACATTTCCCGCAACAACAATTAGCTCGTATTTATCCACCGCGCTTCCGTTAAGGGCCACGATGGAATCTTCTACACTTTTGACAACCAATTTGGCATCAGCGGGTTTTGCAATTCGCAGCGCTTGAATTCGCTCTTTGCTTGCGGCGTACTCATCTGAAACCACAAGAATAGCGTTTGCTTCAAGCGTTGGATACCAAGAGAACACGGTCTGCCCATGCACTAACCGGCTATCGACGCGACACAGTTTAATCATTTTGCCCCTTTCTCGACTTGAACACAGACAATCATCCTTGACTGCTAATGGCATATTACGTCATATGACGTAATATGCCATTACATAATATCTTGAACGGTTGAATATCACCGCTAAATGGTATTTATCTCTAAAAACAGGAGGTGCAGTCAGTCTAGCCACAGTGCGTCGGGGCGAGAGGGGCCGGGTTT
>URTW01000035.1 GCA_900550815.1 uncultured Collinsella sp. | reverse complement strand
GGCGGCGACCGAAACACCCCGAATTAGAGCCCGGCGCGAAATACCTGCCTAGTGATACAACCCCGGCTGGTAGTGATACTCATTGCTCACGTGCGGGCACAGCTGCCAAAAGGCGACGGCGCTCGCCGCGGCCACGTTGAGCGAATCGACCCCGTGCGCCATCGGAATACGCACGGCGCGGTCACAGCCGGCAATAGTTTTAAAGCCCAAGCCGGCACCCTCGGTACCCATAAACATCGCCAAGCGCTCAACCTTCTGCAGCACAGGATCGTCCAGCGAAACGGAATCGTCCGTCAACGCCATAGCGGCACACGAAAAGCCGGCATCATGAAGCGCGGCCAAGCCATCATGCGGCCACACGCGCGCCTCACTGCCAATACGCGTCCACGGAACCTGAAACACGGTGCCCATGCTCACGCGGGCCGAGCGACGGTACAACGGGTCGCAGCACGTCGGGCTGACCAAAATACCGTCAACGTTCAATGCGGCAGCCGAGCGGAAAATCGCGCCAACATTGGTGTGGTCGACAATACCCTCAAGCACACACACGCGCACCGGACGATCCCCCGCCGCCTCGACGACGCCGCCCAAGAACTCATCAACCGGAATCTGACGCGGGCGACGGAACGCCGCGAGCGCGCCGCGCGTCACGTTAAAGCCCGTCAGCTGCTCCATAAGCTCCATCGAGGCCACGAACACGGGAACCGGGCCCGCACCTTCGCGTACCGCCAGGCGCTCAAACAGCGGCATCATCTGGTCGAGCCAGCGTTCGCCCAAAAGAAAGCTCACCGGCTGGTATCCGGCGCGAACCGCGCGCTCGATAACCTTGGCGCTCTCGGCGATAAAGATGCCCTTTTGCGGCTCCAGCACGCAGCGAAGCTCACGCTCGGTCAGTCGCACGTAGGCATCGAGCCGCTCGTCCTCGAGAGAATCAATTCGCAGCACCTCAACGGCATCAGTCATAGCAGCCAGCCCGCACCCTTCTTTACAGCACATCTATACCAAACGAGGCGACGCTAAGCGCCGCCCCATGCATTCAATCAAACCGATGATACCGTTCGCGCCAGGCGATTTACGCCTCGATGCGACGATACGTCACGAACTCATAATCGACACCCTCGTCACCCTCACCGGCGGCAATCGTCGCGACCCCGCTACGCTGCGCAATCTCCCACACAGAATCGGCTTCCAAATCGGGAAAGTACGTATCCACGACATGGACGCAGTGGTTATGCGTGACCTCGGCCTCGGCGCAATACGGCAGAAACTGACGATACACCTCACCGCCACCGATCACCCAGGCAACGGGCTCATCGGCAACCGCAGCGAGCGCCTCGTCGATGCTATGCACCACGTCGACGCCCTCGGCAGCAAAACCCTTGTCGCGCGTGAGCACGATATTGCGGCGGTTCTTGAGAGGACGCCCGCCGGGGAAACTCAGCAGCGTCTTGCGCCCCATGATGACCGGGCAGCCCTTGGTGCAGGCCACAAAATGGCGCATGTCGGCGCGATTGGACACCACCATGTCGCCCTCGCACCCAATGCCCCAATCGTTACACACGGCGACGATAGCAGAAAGCTTACACGTCATGCGCGTCACCTACACCGCAATGGGGATGTTCTTGACCTGCGGGCCGTGCTCGTAGCCCTCGACGATCAGGTCGTCGGTCGTAAACGCATAGAAATCATGCACGTCAGGGTTCAGCGTTACCTTAGGCGCCGCAAACTGCGGGCGCTCGATAAGCTCACGGACGATATTGACATGACGGTCGTAAATGTGGGCATCGGCAATCACATGCAGCAGCTCACCGGGAATCATATCGACCGACTGTGCGACCATCATCAGCAAGATGGCGTACTGGCACACATTCCAGTTATTCGCGGCCAAAATGTCCTGACTGCGCTGGTTGAGAATCATGTTGAGCGTGGGCTTATCGTCCTGCGGGCGCTGCGTGACGTTATACGTCACGCTGTACGCGCACGGATACAGGTGCATCTCGGAAAGGTCGCTAAACACGTACGTGTTGGTCATGATGCGGCGACTGTACGGCGTATGCTTAAGGTCGTACAGTACGCGGTCCATCTGGTCGAAATCGCCCTCGGCATAATGGCTTTTCTGCCCAATTTGGTACCCGTAGGCCTTGCCAATGGAGCCGGTCTCGTCGGCCCACTCGTCCCAAATATGGCTGTTGAGATCATGCACGTTATTGGACTTCTTTTGATAGATCCACAGGATCTCGTCCATGGCGGACTTGAGCGCCGTACGACGCAGCGTAAGCGCGGGAAACTCCTCGCGCAGGTCGTAGCGCGCCGTGACGCCAAAGTTTTTAATGGTATAGGCAGGGGTGCCATCCTCCCACACCGGGCGGACCTTTTGGCCCTCGGTGGTGGTGCCATGGTCCAAGATATCGCGGCACATGGTTACAAACTGTTGATCAGCCTTGCTCATTGACCCTCCTGTCAGTCGTCTACAAGCGAGATTCATTGTAGCCCAGACGCACGCGGCCCCACAGCCCAAACATAAGCCCTCATTTTCTGACATATGCCAGAAATTCCTTGCGCAAATCCGCAGGTTCGCTATTCTATTGTTGACATATATCAGATTTGGAGAGTGCATGGCAGGAAGACGAGAAAAATTGCGCCGCGTCGGGATCATCCCCGAATATCGCGGTTTTACCCCCGACGGCCTAGCCAGTGGAGACGCCATCGACATGACGGTCGACGAGCTCGAGGTCCTACGCCTATGTGACCTGGAAGGCCTTAACCAAGAGGAAGTCGCCCAGTGCATGGGCATTGCCCGCGCCACGGTGGCGGCTATCTGCAGCCGCGCGCATCGCAAGGTGGCAAACGCGCTGGTCAATGGACGGGCTATCGTCATCGAGGGCGGCAATATCGCATACTCCCCCATCACCACGACAACGGCCGCATGGCCAGCAAAGGAGGTCGACACCGTGAGGGTGGCAACGACGTACGACAACGGCAACATCTTTATGCACTTTGGCCGCAGCGAACAGTTCAAGATCTACGACATCCAGGACGACAAGGTCCTCAACGAGCAGGTCGTGGGCACCGGCGGCACCGGTCACGGCGCCCTGGCGGGCCTGCTCGCCAACGGCGGCGTGGACACGCTCATCTGCGGCGGCATCGGCGGTGGCGCTATCAACGCGCTTGCTCAAGCCGGCATCACGGTATACGCAGGTGCCCAGGGCAGCTGCGACGCCTGCGTCGAGGCACTCATTGCCGGCACGCTCGCGCAGACCGGCGAGGCCACCTGCGACTGCCATGGCCACGACCACGAGCACATCCATGAGCACGGCGGATCCTGCGGTTGCCACGGCCATCACGAGAACGAGGGTCACGAGGGCTGCAGCTGCCACTAACAGCAGGCAATCGATGCCATCACGCGTCTGCTCACACAACATATAACGCACCAACGACGAAGGCCGCCTGGAATACCATCCGAGCGGCCTTCGCCATACACGACTCTACCAGTCGTTACTTCTTATTACGCATCTGCGCTTCCATCTGGCGCAGCAGCTCCATATCGGACTTGGGACCGCCCGTACCCAGGCCGCCCATGCCGCCCAGACCCATAGCGTCCAGGCCAGGGATATTGGGCATGCGCATCCTCTTGCCCTTCTTTCCCTTCTTGCCCTTTTTGCCGCCGGCCTGTGCCTGATTGGCCATCGTGCGCATGCGGCCCATCATCTTGTTCATCTCGCCCCACTGCTTCATAAGGCTGTTGACCTCGGTGGGGGTTACGCCGGCTCCCTTGGCAATGCGGGCGCGACGCTGGCCGTTGATGATGGAGGGACGCAGGCGCTCCTCCTTGGTCATCGACATGATGATGGCCTCGTTCTTGTCGAAGATGCCTTCGTCCAAGTTGCCACCCATCTGGTTGAGCGCGCGCTGGCCGCCGGGAAGCATGCCCAAGATGCCCTTCATGCCGCCCATCTTCTTGACGGCCTTCATCTGGTCGAGCATGTCGTTCATGGTAAAGCCCTCGCGCAGCATGCGCTCGGCGGCCTCGAGCTGCTCGGCATCGGCGGCCTCCTGGGCCTTCTCGATAATGCCGACAACATCACCCATGCCCAGGATGCGCTTGGCCATACGATCGGGGTAGAACGGCTCCAGCGAATCGGGCATCTCGCCCATGCTCACAAACTTGATGGGCTTGCCGGTCACCTGGCGCACGGAAAGCGCGCCGCCGCCACGGGCGTCGCCGTCGAGCTTGGAGATGATCACGCCGTCAAAGTCGGTGCGCTCGGCGAAGGTCGAGACGACGTTGACGATATCCTGACCGGTCATGGCATCGACGACCATCAGCACCTGATCGGGCTTGACGGCCTTCTTGATGTCCACGGCCTCCTGCATCATCTGCTCGTCGATCTGCAGACGACCGGCGGTATCGACGATGACCACGTCGCGCAGATGGTCGACGGCCTCCTGGATGGCGCCCTTGGCGATGTCGACCGGGTGCGCGCCGTCACCGCGGAAGACCGGCACGCCGATCTCGCCGCCGAGCGTGGCCAGCTGGTCGGCAGCGGCGGGACGGTAGACGTCGCACGCGGCGAGCACCGGCGAGCGGCCCTGCTTCTTGAGCAGGTAGGCCAGCTTTACGGCAGCCGTGGTCTTACCGGCGCCCTGCAGGCCCACGAGCATGATGACATTGGGAATGCGGTTGCTAAAGACGAGCTTGCTCTCGGTTGAGCCGAGCATCTCGGTGAGCTCGTCGAGCACGATCTTGACGACATTTTGCGCCGGCGACAGCGACTCCATGACCTCGGCGGTCATGCAGCGCTCCTTGGTCTTGGCGACGAACTCCTTGACGACCTTGAAGTTGACGTCGGCCTCGAGCAGCGCCCTGCGAATATCGCGCATGGCCGAGGTGATATCGGCCTCGGTCAGCTTGCCCTTGCCGCGCAGGCGGTCAAATGTGTCGTTGAGGCGATCGCTCAGAGAATCAAACACTAGTCACTCCTTAATTGGACTCGCCCACCAGGGCGCGGCAGAAATCTTTGGCATTAAACTCCTGCAGGTCATCGACCTGCTCGCCCACGCCGATGCGAAGGATCGGGAGCTTGAGCTTCTCGGCCACGGCCATGGCGATACCACCCTTAGCCGTGCCGTCGAGCTTAGTCATGATAATACCGTCCAGGCCCAGCGCCTCGTTAAACTCGAGCGCCTGGTTCAGACCGTTCTGGCCGGTGGCGGCATCGATCACGAGCACGACTGAGACGGGCATGGGGCCGGCGGCCATATTGGCGGCGCGCTTACGCGTCACGTTGACCACCTTGGCAAGCTCGCGCATGAGCTCGGGGCTCGTGTGCAGACGGCCGGCGGTATCGATAAGCACCAGGTCGCTGCCGCGCTTGTCGGCCTCGTCGAGCACGTCGTAGCAAACACTTGCCGGGTCGGAGCCGCGGTCGCGCTTGATGACGGGGACGCCAGCGCGCTGTCCCCACACATCGAGCTGCTCGATAGCGGCAGCACGGAAGGTATCGGCCGAACCGATCACGACGTTCTTGCCGCGGGCGGCCATGGCGCTCGCGATCTTACCGACCGTCGTGGTCTTGCCGGCACCGTTAATGCCCACAAACAGCACGCAGCTCGGCGTATCGGAGAACGGATCGCGCTCGATGGGCACAAAGTGCTGCTCAAGCTGCTCGGCCAGGGCACGGCGAAGCTGCGGAGCGGTCTTGAGGTTCTTCTTGGCCGCGGCATCGCGCAGGTCATCGGAGACCTTGATAGCGACCTCGGCGCCCATGTCACCCATGACGAGGGTGTCCTCCAGGTCCTCCCAAAAATCCTCGTCGACCTCGCCGCCAAAGTAAAAGACCTCGTTGAGGGCCTCGCGGCTGCGCTCAAGTCCGCGCGAGAGAGCATCGAAGAATCCCATTATGCATTCACGACCTTTCCGGTTTCGCGATCGAGTTTTTGCGAGACGACGCGACTGACGCCGTCGGCTTGCATCGAGACGCCATAGAGGACGTCAGCGTCCTCCATAGTACGGCGCTGATGCGAGATAACCAAGAGCTGCGTATCGGAACGCAACACATCGAGCGCGCCGATGAGCTTGGACAGGTTGGCGTCATCGAGCGCCGCCTCGACCTCATCCAGCACATAGAACGGCACCGTGCGCGTGCGATACACGGCAAAGAGCAGGGCGAGCGCCGTCAGGCTCTTCTCGCCGCCCGACATGAGCATCATCTTGGTAATGCGCTTGCCGCGCGGCTGCGCCACGACCTCAATGCCCGTCTCGGCCGGATGCTCGGGGTCGGTCATCTCAAGGTGAGCCTGACCGCCCGGGAAGAGCATGGCGAAGATCTCGCGGAAGTTCGCGTCGACCTTCTCGAAGGTCACCAGGAACGCCTTGCGCATCTTACGGTCGATGGCCACGGTGATCTTGGTGAGCGCCTTGCGCGCGCTCTCCAAATCGGCCAGTTGCTCCTCGATGTAGTCGGCGCGGCGCTTGAGCTGCTCGTACTCCTCCATGGCAACCTGGTTCACAGGACCCAGGTTGTTAATCTGGCGCACGAGCGGGTTGAGCTCGCGCGCGGCGGCGTCGCGGTCGGTAGGCGCAGGAAGCATGAGCGCTTCCTCGAGCACCGTGGTGCCTTCGGCGGTAATGGCCTTGATGGCTGCCTCTACCTGCACCTCGAGCTTACCGCGGGAGACCTTGATCTCATTTTGCGTCGCCGTGGCGGCATCGACCCGCTCCTTGGCGAGGGAGACTTCGGCCTTGGCGTCTTCGATGGTCTTCTTGAGCGAGGCCGAGTCCGCCGCCTCGAGCGAAGCCTGGGCACGCAGACGCGCAGCCCAATCCGATGCGCGATCCAGCAGGGCCGAATAGCGCTCGTGCATGGGATCGACGCGCAGGCGCAGCAGCTCGAGCGAGCGCGAGGCCTGGCGTGTTCCGCGGATACGACGGTCGATGCCCTCAAGACGATGCTCAAGGTCGGGCACGCGGCCCTTCAGCGAACGCAGGCGTTCGCTCGTCTGGGCTAGGCGAACCTTGGCGTCGGCGAGCTTGCCGGCAGCCTCGGAATCGTCACGGCGAACGCGGTCGAGTTCGTCGTTGGCCTCGGAAATCTGCAAGCCCAGATCGCTTGCCTGCGCGCGGGCCTCGTCACGCGAACGGGTGAGCTCGTCAACGCGCGGGCGCGCAGCGCGAACGGCTTCGGAGGCCTGCTCGCGGCGCTTGGAGATGCGCACGCGCTCGACCTCGGCATTGTTGGCGCTTTGCTCCAAGCGACCGATCTCGGAAAGCAGCGAGCGGCGCTCGCCCTCAAGACGGGCGATCTCACCGGCGGCATCGCCCTCGGCGGCACGGGCCTCCTCGACGGCAGCGTTGGCCTCAACGACCTGATCCGACACATGCTCAAACACAGCGGCCAAATCGGGCTAAAGCCCCTCCAGCTCGCGAATGCGACGCTTACGCTCCAGAGCACCCGACGCCTCGCCGGCATCAAGCCCCACGCGAACCAGGCCGCCGCAGGCAACGCGTGCGCCATCGGGCGTCACATAGGTCACGCCGTCAACGACCGGCGCCGAAAGCGCGGCAGAAAGATCGTCCACTACGTAATAGCCGCCGAGCAGCGCCTCGACGACGGGTCCGTAGCCTGCGCGCACGGACAGACGATCAACCAGGCGGGTACCGGCAGCGCCCTCAGCGGCGGTAGAGCCGCTCACGCCGCGCGCCACCAGCAATGCCTCGCCCGAGGCCTTCTTTTGGTCCAGAGCCGCACGACCGGCACGCTCAAGCGTGGCGGCGTCATCAAACAGCAGCGCATCGATATCGCCGGCGAGCAATTGCTCAACCAGGCCCTCAAGCTCGCGCGGGGCCTCCAGCACGTCGCCCAGACGACCCAAGACATCGTCGCCCAGCGCACCCACCAGACGGCTCACGAGCGGCGAGCTGTCGGCCATGCGGGCATCGAGTTTCTTTTGGCTGGCAAGCTCCGAGCGCACCTCGGACAGCTTGTTGCGCGCCTCACTCTCACGATTACGCAAGTCCTTCAGGGCTGCACGGGCGACCTCGGTGGCCTCACGCGCATCGGCCTGGGCCTGGCGCGCTTCCTCAAGAGCGCCTTCAAGCTCCTCGGCGCGGTCACGACGGCTCTCGAGCGAGGCCATGACCTCCTCGAGCTGCTCGTCAATCTGCTCCAGGCGCGAGGCATACATGTTGTCCTCGACCTCGGCATTGCTCAGCGAGTCCTTCACCTTGGCGAGCTCGAGCGCGGCGTTATCGGCTACGCGCTGAACATCGCGATGCTCACGCGTAAGCTGCGAAATCTGATTGTCGAGCGCCACGCGCCGCTCGTGGAGCTCAGCGGCGGCAGGACCAGCGGCGTCAACGTCCTCCTGGGCCTGCATATGCGCACCGGTCACTTCCTCAAGCTGCGCACGCGCGTCCTCAAGCTCCTCGACCACGCGACGACGCTGATGCTCGGAGCTCGAAATCTGCCCGCGCATATCAGACAGGCGCGACACCATGTTGTGACCCTTTTCCTCGAGCAGGCGCATGTCGGAGTTAATGCGGCCGACCACATCTTGCATATGGCGGCGCTGCTCGCCCAGGTCGCCCACAAACAAGCCTTTTTCCTCGAGCATAACCTGGAGCTTCTCGAGCTCGCGCTCCTTTTCGCCCATGCGGTACTGCGCAAGCTCCAGCTCGGCGGCACCTTCCTTGGAGCGGCTCTCCAGATCGTTCCACTGCGACTGCAGCGAACGCAGCTCGTCGACGGCCAGCATCTGCGTAAGCTCGTTCGCGCGAGAGGACAGCTCTTTGTACTTGCGTGCGCGATCGACCTGACGCTCCAGCGGTCGCAGCTGACGGGCGATTTCCTTATTGATGTCGCGGGCACGCGTCAGGTGCTCGTCCAGCGACTTAATCTTTTTGAGCGCGCGCTCCTTGCGGCGCTTGTGCTTGGAGATGCCGGCGGCCTCCTCGATGAGGGCGCGACGCTCCTCGGGGCGGCTCTGCAAAATGGCGTCGAGCTTGCCCTGGCTGATGATGGAATGCGTATCCTTGCCCAGGCCCGAATCGTGCAGGATGTCCTGAATGTCCATCAGGCGGCACGGACTCGAGTTGATGAGGTACTCGCTTTCGCCCGAGCGATACATACGACGGGTGATGGCAACCTCGTCAAAATCGACGGGCAGTATATGGTCCGAGTTATCGAGCACCAGCGTGACCTCGGCGACACCCACCGGCTTGCGAGCCGACGAGCCCGAGAAGATGACATCCTCCATGGCCTGGCCGCGCAGCTGCTTGGCGCTCTGCTCGCCCAGAACCCACAGGATGGAGTCAGAGATGTTCGATTTTCCCGAGCCGTTGGGACCGACGATGACGGTCAGGCCCGGCTCAAACGTCATATGGGCGCGGTCGGCAAACGACTTGAACCCTTTGAGCGTGAGGGACTTGAGATACACGGTTCCTCGCTTACACGTGCTTCTTGTTCAGAATCACGCCGTTGGTGGTGTAACCCATGCGGTCGAGCGCTTCGAGCGCGGCGGCTCCCTCGGCTTCCTTCTTTGAGGAGCCGGAGCCGCGACCCTGACGAATGCCATCGATGAGCACCACGGCGGTAAAGGTGGGCGCATGCGCCGGGCCCTCGGAGCCAACGAGCTTATACGCTGGGGGCTCGTGACCGTCGGCCTGCACGCACTCCTGCAAAAACGACTTGGGGTTCGCAGGATGCTCGGCACGCTCGGAAGCCAAATGCGGCTTAAGCGTACGGTGAATGAACTCAGCCGCCGCATCCCAGCCGGCATCCAGGTACAGCGCACCCACGAGCGACTCATAGACGTTCTCGAGGGCCGAATGCAGGCCGCGCGCACCAGTACCGGTCTCAGAGGCACCAAAGATGATGATGTCGTCGATGCCCAGCTCGTGAGAAACCTCGGACAGCGTAGCGCCCGAGACAAGCGACACCTTCAGGCGCGTGAGCTTGCCCTCGTCAAACTCCGGATAGGACTCAAACAGGGAGCGTGCGACCACAGCGCCCAAAATGGAATCGCCCAAGAACTCAAGGCGCTCATAGCTGGCAGAAACCGGCTGTCCCTCGACTGCCGAGGGATGCGTAAGGGCCGCGCGCAGCAGCACCTTATTGTTGAACTCGTGGCCCAGGATTTCCTGGGCGCGCGCGAGTCGTTGAGATAAAGCCAAGACTTAGGCCTCCTTGGCGTTTTCAATAGCGTCGACAGCGTCGGCGACAGAGTTGAGCGACAGCAGGGTCTCGTCATCGATCTCGAGGTTGAACTCGTCCTCGATAGCCGTAACCAGCTGCAGGCGCTCGAGCGAGTTGGCAACGAGGTCGTCAAAGGTGGTCTCCTCGCTAATTTCGGCAACATCGACGCCCAGAACGTCAGCAGCGACCTCGGCGAGCTTGTCGAAGATTTCGGAGCGGTCCATAGCGCTTCCTCTCATAGTGCATGAATACCAAAAGAATGGTACCGCCCGGGCGGTACCAAGACACGGTTCTGATTCTACCCCACGGCGTGCACCGCGAAGCACATAACAGCGCTCAAACTCGCTCTTATTAAACGATACCATCCAAAGAGTTGGCGACATTCTCGACCAGCCCGGCGCGCACGGCTTCGGCCGCCGCGAGCGTACCGTTTAAAACAGCCTCGACCGAGGTGGCGCCATGGCCGATCAGGACCACGCCACGCAGGCCCAAAAGAATCGCGCCGCCCTTGGCGTCGCCAGAGAGCTTGGCCTTAATCTCGCGCATCTGCTTTTTAATGAGCAGCGCGGCGATCTTGGTGCCGAGCGAGGCCATAAAGGCGCCCTTGAGCTCCTGCAGCAAAAACTTGGCAGCGCCCTCAGTGGCCATGAGCGCAATATTGCCCGACATGCCATCGGCAACGATGACATCGAAGTTACCTGAGGTGAGGTCGGTGCCCTCGCAGTTACCAACAAAGCCGGGAACGGCGGCCTTCATAGCAGGGAAACAGGCCTTGGTAAAGTTGGAGCCCTTCTCGTCCTCGGTGCCGTTGGCGAGCAGGCCCACGCGAGGATGCTCGATGCCCAGGACGACGCGGGCATAGGCGCTGCCCATCTGGGCAAAACGCACCATATCGTCAACCTCGACATCGGGGTTGGCACCCATGTCGCACAGCACCGTCAGACCGCCGGCGCGATTGGGCAGTGCATTGGTCAGACAGGGGCGCACCGGCTGCTTCTTGCCTTCGGCCTGATACCTAAACGGCGTCACGTAGGCGGCAGCGGCAGCGGTCATGGCGCCGGTGGAGCCGGCAGAGAAGAACGCGTCCGCGTTGCCCTTCTTGATAGCGCGGCAGGCAAGCACGATCGAGGACTTGCGCTTGGTCATCACGGCTCGAATGGGATCGTCATCCATGGCGATGACATCGGGTGCCTCCAAAGCCTCAACGCGAGCGTGAGCCGCGGCAAAGGGGTTCACGATCTCTGCGGGACCGACGGCTATGACCTCGATATCGGGATCCGCCGCAAGCGCCGCCTCGATTCCGTCGAGGACAACCTGAGGCTTCTCGTCTCCGCCCACAACGTCTACACAAACGCGAACGTTACTCATATACATGCTCCTTATACAAAAATGGCCGACTCATTGAGCCGGCCATTGTGGTTCCAGTTGGAACGGCATCGCATCCAGAGTATACAGTTACTCGGTAACGATAACCTCGCGGTCCTTGTAGAAACCGCAGCTGGGGCACACGTGGTGCGGAAGCTTGACAGCGCCGCAACGGGGGCACGTGGACTGAGCCGCAGCCGAGATCTTCATGTTGGCGGAACGGCGGGTGTGAGTGCGGATACGACCCTGCTTTTGTTTAGGTACGGGCATAGTGACCTTCCTTATGAACTATCCAGTGTGGCGATTACGCGCAAGTAGCGATACTACCACAGTTTTACTCATCGAGCTTGAGATTCTTCAATGCTGCAAATGGATTTTCCGTGGCAGCGGTCCATTCGGCCTCTGCTTGAGCGGCGCAATCGCATTGCTCGACGTTGAGATTGATGCCGCAAGTGGGGCACAGGCCGCGACAATCGGGCTTGCACAGGACAACGAACGGCGTGTCCATGACGACCGCGTCGTTGATGGGCTCACCCAGATCGACGATGCGGTCCTCACCCAGGAGCTCGTAGCCGTCCTCGTAGGCCTCGGGATCCTCGGGCTCCTCAAAGAGGTAGAACTCCTCGATCTCTCCGGCGATATCAAACGAGGCGGGCTCCAGGCAACGGTCGCACTCACCGGTGGCGTGCGCGCGGACCATGCCCGTGAGCAAGACACCGGTACCGGCATTGGTAAAGACAACGTCGTAGTCGATGCCGTCCTGTAGCTGGTACTCCTTCTCGCCCACCGTGAAGGTGGCGACATCGACCTTACCGGTCAGCGGAAACGAATCTCCAGGAAACTCGAGCTGCTCGGAAAGATCGACGGTAACGCTCGGGAACTCAGCCATTACCACTGACCATTCTGCTGGGCGGCACCCTCGTTGAGCTGCTGACGGCAACGGGTAACGGTGCCGGTCAGGCTCTTGAGGTTCTCCTCCAGGTGCGTAAAGACCTGCTCTGCGTAGTCCTCGGCAGCATAACGCGTCTCGCGCTCGTACTGCTGGGCACGATCGCGGATGTCGTCGGCCTGCTGCTGCGCAAGGCGGACAATCTCCTGCTCACCGGCAATGGTGAGGGCCTGCTGCTGAGCATCGGCGATGATGGAATCGGCCTGAGCGGCGGCGGAAGCCATAAGCTCCTCGCGCTCTTTGAGGATACGGCGGGACTTCTGCCATTCCTCGGGATAGCTCATGCGGATCTCATCGAGGAGGTTGAAGAACACGTCGGCGTCGATGACCTTGAACTGAGCGTTCTTGCCGAAAGGCGGCTTGGCTTCCTCGATCAGCCCTTCGAGCTCATCGACCAAGCTGACGATCCTATCGCCAGGAAAATTCTCGCCCGGCATCCGGTCTCCTTTCATAGGTAACATATCATCGTGCTAGTTTACCACATGCCACCAGGCAATAAAAAACGTCACGAAAAGCGATGTCTGAGCGCTTCGACCACGTTGGGCGGCACAAACGTCGATACATCGCTGCCGAGCGAGGCGATCTGGCGAACGCCCGAGCTCGAGATGTAACCGTACTGCGGAGCACTCATGACAAAGATGGACTCCAGCTCGCTATCCAAGCGATAATTGAGGTCGGCCTGCTGCAGCTCATACTCAAAGTCGGTCATGGCGCGCAGGCCCTTGACCACGGCCCCCGCCCCCTGCTCACGAGCGAAGTCGACCAAGAGGCCGGTAAAGGGCAGGACTTCGACGCCGTCGATATCACCGAGCGCCTCGCGGGCCAGCGCCACGCGCTCATCGAGCATAAACTTGGTGCCCACACCGTTTTTACCCTGCGACTCTGCAACAGCGACGATCACGCTGGGAAAGATGCGGCGGGCGCGGCGGATCACATCGATATGGCCAAACGTGATGGGATCGAAGGTGCCCGGGACGATCACGCGATTAATGGTGT
>URTW01000034.1 GCA_900550815.1 uncultured Collinsella sp. | reverse complement strand
GCTGAACCATGACATGGACCTCGCGACCAGCCTGCATGGCATAGGTACGCTCGACGCCGTCATGGGAGTTGGCGATCTCCTCGAGCTTCTCAAGGCGCTTGATGTAGTTCTCGGCAGACTCGCGACGGGCACCGGGGCGAGAGGCTGAGACAGCATCGGCGGCCTGCACCAGGACATCGAGCACCGTGTTGGGGTCGACATCGGCATGGTGAGCCTCGATAGCGTGGACGATAACGGGCTTCTCGCCATAACGACGGGCGAGCTCGGCGCCGATGACGGCATGCGGGCCCTCGACGTCGTGGTCAATTGCCTTGCCCAGGTCGTGAAGCAGACCGGCGCGCTTGGCGGTCACAACGTCCAGGCCAAGCTCGGAAGCCATCACGCCGCAGAGATCAGAGACCTCGAGGGAGTGCTGAAGCACGTTCTGACCAAACGAGGTACGGTAGCGCAAGGCACCAAGGGTCTTGACGATCTCGGGGTGCAGGTCGTGGATGCCGGTATCGAAGGCAGCCTGCTCGCCAGCCTCGCGCACGCGCTGCTGAACCAGGTCGGCAGCCTTGTGATACATCTCCTCGATGCGGGCAGGGTGAATGCGGCCGTCGGCGATGAGGTTCTCGAGGGCGACACGGGCGGTCTCACGACGGACCGGGTCGAAGCTCGAAAGAACGACGGTCTCGGGCGTGTCGTCGATCACGAGGTTGACGCCGGAAACCTGCTCGAAGGTGCGGATGTTGCGACCCTCGCGACCGATTATACGGCCCTTGAGGTCATCAGAGGGAATGTGCACGGAGGTAACGGTGACCTCGGCAGTGTGGTCGGCAGCGCAGCGCTGAATCGCCAGGGACAGAATCTCCTGGGCGGTCTTGTGGCACTCGGCGCGAACCTGCTGCTCGGACTCGCGAATGATCGTGGCGGCCTCGTGGGTGACCTCGCCGCGAACCTTATCGAGGAGCTCCTTGTGGGCATCCTCGCGGGTAAGGTCGGCGATACGCTCGAGCTCGGAGGTCTGCTTTGCGCAGAGCTCCTCGAGCTCACGGGAGCGCTTCTCGACCTGACCGGCCTGGCTGGACAGCTGATGCTCGCGCTTGTCGAGAGCGTCGTTGCGGCGATCGAGGGATTCCTCGCGCTGCATCACGCGGTTCTCGAGCGTACGAATCTCGCTCTTACGCTGCTTGTCCTCGGCCTCGGCGGCCTGCTTGTTCTTGATGATCTCCTCTTTAGCCTCGAGCAGAGCCTCTTTTTTGAGGGTCTCGGCCTGACGCTTTGCATCGCCGATCAGGGACTCAGCCTGTGCGTGTGCCGACTGGATCTTTTCGTCGGCCTCATGAAGACTACCCTGCTTGGCGGTGCGCATGTAGGCAATGGCGGCGATGGCACCTAAAACGATGCCAACGAGCGCTGCGATGATAGGCATGCTCACTCCTTTTTATGGATTCGTTACACAACAAAGCGAACCGTCCTTACGAACGGCTCGCGACATTTGAGTAATATGGGCGCAGCTTATGCGGGTCGGATACAGATAAACATATAAACAAACTCATCACAGATGAGCACATATCACAAAGCAAATGACAGTGTTTATCGTACGTTGAACCACAACAACTGTCAAATAAATGGCCCCAGTACGGCGGCTAAAACGCGGTGAACGGCAGGACCACAAAACGCATACGCCTAAACCGCACATTCCTCGCATTCGGCATCGAGACGTGCCTTAACGGCATCGGCGGCGATGTGATACGAGAAGCCCTTGCCCATCAAAAACCGAACCAGTTTTTCGAATCCGCGCGTCTCTGGAACACGCCGCTTGGCGAGCAGGGCTGACGCACGCGCCAAATCGTCTTCGACGGCAAAATAATCCTCGGGATAACCGGGAATGTCATCGAGCACAACATGACGTCGCTTGAGCTCGGTCTCGATTTTGCGCTGTCCCCAACCGCGCCGCTTGCGTTCCTCGATAAAGTACGAGCAAAAGCGGTTCTCGTCTAAAAAGCGATACTCGGTGGCGCGCTCGACGGCGAAATCAATCGCGGGCTGGCGAAAGCCGTAGCGAGCCAACTTGTCACGGACCTCACCCGTCGCATGGTCGCGGCGCGATAACATCTCGGTCACCATGGTAAGTGCACATTTACGCTCGATGATCTGCACCGCCTCACGAAAGTTGTCCCAATCACAGGGAAGATCGGGGCCGTTTTTGACATACAGCCGCGCGACCCGCACGGGAATCCAAATGGACCGCTCAAAACCGCCCTCAAGCTCACAATCGATATGTGCGCAAGGCTTTTTGGACGCATACCCGCTCGAGAACGAGGAGGCCGCCTTCTTATCGGGAAAGACGACCGTGGCCTCGGTCACCGTATACGACATGAGCGTAACCGCTACTCGTCGTCATCATCGAGCATGGCGGAACCATCGATGGCGTAAAGCTCGTCAAACTCCTCAGGCGCAGGCTGATCGGTCAGCTCGACCTCGGACGGAGCATCGTCATCAAACTCAAGCCCGCAGGCAAGGCGGACCTTATGCTCAATCTCATCGGCGCAATCGGGGTGTTCGCGCAGGAAAGCCTTGGCGGCCTCGCGACCGTTGCCGAGCTTGTCCTCGCCATAGGCAAACCAGGAGCCCATCTTCTTGCAGATGCCGCACTCGACAGCCATGTCCAGAATCGAGCCCTCCTTAGAGATGCCCGTACCGTACATGATGTCGAACTCAGCAGAACGGAACGGAGCTGCCACCTTGTTCTTAACGACCTTGGCGCGCACGCGGTTACCGATAACCTCGTCCTTAAGCTTAATGCTGTCGATACGACGAATGTCGATACGCACCGAAGAGAAGAACTTAAGGGCGCGGCCGCCCGTCGTAGTCTCGGGGTTGCCGAACATGACGCCGATCTTCTCACGCAGCTGGTTAATGAAGATGCACGTCGTGTTGGACTTGGACAGCGAGCCGGCGAGCTTGCGAAGAGCTTGGCTCATCAGGCGAGCCTGAAGACCGACCGTAGTATCGCCGATTTCTCCCTCGATCTCGGCACGCGGGGTCAGCGCGGCGACGGAGTCGACGACGATGGCATCGATGGCGCCGGAACGCACGAGCATGTCAACAATCTCGAGCGCCTGCTCACCCGTATCGGGCTGGGAAATCAGTACCTCGTCGATATCCACGCCAATGCGCGCGGCATAAGTAGGATCAAGCGCGTGCTCGGCATCGATAAATGCCACAACGCCACCCATTGCCTGGGCCTCGGCCAGGATCTCGAGCGAAAGCGTCGTCTTACCGGAGGACTCGGGACCGTAGATCTCGACGATTCGGCCGCGCGGCACACCGCCGATACCCAGCGCGGCATCAAGTGCCAGAGCGCCCGTAGGGATGGCCTCGACCTCGAGCTCGGGGCCACCGTCGCCGTACCTCATGATGGAACCCTGGCCGAATTTCTTCTCGATCTCGGCCTTGGTGGTAGCGATCATCTCATCGCGCTCTTTACCCGTCGTGCGAGCATGAACGGTACGTACGGGACCTGAATTCTTGGCCATGAATAGCCCTCCTCTTAACAACCTGCATCGATAATAAACGAACGGCTGTTCGTGGTCAACCGTTCAGATAAATCATATGCAGGCAGTCTTTCCAAAACCCAACCAAACGCCGACCAAACACTGACCAAATGCTTGACCGCAGGCGAACCAAGAAAATCATGACGAGGAAAAATACGACAACTACCTGCACAAAGATATAATTCGCCGGAGGTCCCTATCTCCACAATTAAGGGGCCCGGAGGCCCCTTAAAACACGTCTATTCCATAGAATTGAGTACAAGGGCAATGCGACCCAATGCCTCCGTGACCGCATGGGCACGAACACACGAACGGTCGCCCTCATAGTGGCAGCGCACAGAGTCCACGACCGGCACGCCCCCATCGGCGGAACGATGCGCCCAGCCAATAAGGAAAGTGCCCGCAGGATCGTCCTCAGTACCACCGCCGGGGCCGGCATAACCCGTTGCGCTCACTGCAATATCGCTCTGGTACAGCTCCAGCGAACCCACCGCCATCTCGCGCGCGGACTGATGCGCCACCGCGGTATAGCGGTCGCGCGTCTCCTGCTCACCACCCAGCACGCGATGCTTAATCTCGTCGCAGTACGTCACCGCACCACCGCGCAGCACCGCCGAGGCGCCCGGGATATCGGCAATCGTCGAGGCGATCATACCCGCCGTCAGCGACTCAGCCGTCGAAACCGTCATGCCCCGAGCGCTCGCGCGCTCGACGATATCGCGCGCCAGCTCCTCGTTATGTGCGGAAATCTGCTCAAAAGAGTCCGTCATACTCACCAGGACCTAGACCGAAAAGACGATCTTGCGGCAGTTCCAGAAGTACTGGGCGCCCGAGATAACGGTCAAGACAACGGCAACGGCGTACAGGAAGCGCGACACCGAGTAGATGCCGAGCGTCAGCGCCACCGGGCCAAGGTGCAAGCCGGCCATCGCAAAAACGCACAGGTAACCGCAGATGGAGACCATCGTGGTTGCCGTCTTGTACTTGCCGAGCTTATCGGCCGCAACGACCACACCGGCGGCACTCGCAACCATGCGAAGGGCGCTCACCAGAAGCTCACGGAACAGGATGATGAACACCGACCACACGGTTACGGCGCCAAAGTCCAAGAACAGCAGCAGGGCCGAGAACACGAGCAGCTTGTCGGCGATGGGGTCCAAGAATTTACCGAAGTCGGTGATCTCGTTGCGTGAACGAGCCAGATAACCGTCGACCTTATCGGTGCACGACAGGATCACATACAGAATGAAGGCAGCGGCGGCGAGCGGGCCGTCGAAGATGCTCCAATCCGTACCGGCAACGCTCGAGTGAGACAGCGCCGACACGATCATAAACACCGGAATAAGGACGATGCGCACGCACGTCACGATGTTGGCGGGCGTCCTGACACTCGTCAGTTCCTTATTGCTCTCGTTAGCCACGACGCTCTCCTACTCCACAACATGACCGATAAGCTCATAGCAGAAGCTATCGGTAAACTCGACGGTCAGAATATCGCCCACGGACGCCTCGCTGGCGTCCAGATGCACCGCACCATCGGAATCGGGCGCCTGGAACCAGGCATGGCCGATCAGCTCGGCGCCATCCTCGGTCTCTTCGATACCGTCGACGATCACCTGGGCGCGCTCGCCCACATGTGCGGCGGTGGCGGCAAAACCGAGCGACTCGGCCAGGTCCATGGCCTCCTGGGCGCGCTCGAGCTTGACCTCTTCGTCGACCTGACCCTCCATCTTAGCGGCCAGGCTGCCCTCCTCCTGCGAGTAGACAAAGACGCTCGTGTAGTCAAAGCCGACGGTGTCCATAAAGTCGATAAGGTCGCGGAACTCGTCGTCGGTCTCGGTCGGGAAGCCGACCATGGCCGTGGAACGGATCACGATGCCGGGGATACGCTCACGCAGATCGCGGAACAGGTCCTCGAGCTCCTGGCGCGAACCAGAACGGCGCATAGCCTTGAGGATGCGCGCGTCGCAGTGCTGAACGGGGATATCGATATAGGGCAGCACCTCGGGCGTATCACGAATGGTCTCAATGAGCTCGTCAGTCATGCCCTCGGGCTGCAGATAGAGCACGCGCACCCAAACGTTGTGCGGGCGCACGGCCTCGGCGACGGCACGCAGCAGCTGCGCCAGATTGCGCGGCGAGCCATCGGCGACGTCCTCGTCGGCAAAGTCGGTACCCCAGATGCCCGTGTCCTGGCCGATCAGCACGATCTCGCGCACACCGCCGGCAACCAGGTCGCGCACCTCGGAGATGATGCTCTCGGCATTGCGCGAATGATAGCGACCGCGAATGTAGGGGATCATGCAGAAGCTGCAAAAACGATTGCAGCCATCGGAAATCTTGACGTAGGCACCCGCACCCTCGACGGTACGCTTGACCTGAGGGATATAGGCCGCGATCTCACGCTCGACGCCCAGCACGCCACCGATGACCGCCACGATGCCGTCCTCCTCGTCGGCCTTCACAAAGGCAGCGACCTCGGGCAGCTCGTCAGGCAGGTCGTCGCCATAGCGCGACGGCACGCAGCCGCACATGACGATGGGGCAAGAACGAACGCCGTCCTGAACCTCGTTGGCGAGCTCGAGCGTGGTCTCGATGCTCTCGGACGTTGCGGAGGCGAGGAACGAGCAAGTATTGACGATGGCGATGTCGGCATCCTGCGGGTCGAATGCCTCCTCGTAGCCCGCGGCGGTCAAAAGAGAACGCATGCGGTCGGTGTCAACCTCGTTCTTAGCGCACCCGAGGGTGATGTAGAGCACGGAGCCCAACGGTGTATCCATGTTGGAGAGCGGTCCTTTCGATTGATATTAGCGGTAGTTGGTGAACTGCAGCGGCTGGCCGTAGTCCTGGTCGCGCAGGAACTGGATCACGGTCTGCAACGCGTCCTTCGAAGCAGAGGAAACACGCAGCTTGTCGGCCTCGATGGTCACCTTGACCTTGAGCTTTTGGTCCTTGATGTCCTTGTTGATCTTCTTGGCGGTCGCCTGGTCGATACCCTCGACGATATGGCCGAGCACGCGCACGGTGCCGCCCGATGCCGCCTGCGGAGCATCCCACGAGACAGCCTTGAGGTCGATGCCGCGCTTGATGAGCTTGGAGCTCAGCACGTCAACAATCTGTTTGGAGACAAAGTCGGCCGGGGCGTTGATCGTAAAGAGCTTCTCGCCCTTCGAAAGCTCGATCGTGGCGCCGGAATCCTTAAGGTCATAGCGCTGGGAAATCTCGCGCGTGGTCTGCTGGAAGGCGTTGTCGACCTCTTGCATGTTGACCTCGGACACGACGTCGAAGCTGGAATCTTTAGCCATGATGTTTCCTTTCGCGTACGAGCGGCCTAGTAGCTATCGTACGAATTGTCGGTAGAATCGGTGGGTGTCTGACCGTCAGTTGCGGTATCGGCGCCATCCGTGGACTGGGCATCGGTACCATCGGTGGTGTCGGTACCATCAGAACTTTCACCATTCTCGGAATCAGTCGTCTCCTTCTTAGGAACGGTGATCGTCACACGAGCCACGCCCGAGGTCTTGGTATCGTAACGGACCTTTTCACCGTTCTTGGTAACGGTAACATCGGAAGGCTTGGACGTGGTGATCTCGATCGAGGACTCGGGCGTGTACTCCTGCTCAAAGGGGCCAGTCGCCTGAGCGCCATAGACCGACTTGCCGTCGACCTTGATCTCAATCCACGCGGTCTTTCCCTTGGCAACGGAAACTTTGACCTTCGTGACCTCGTTCTCTTCCTTCTTGGCCGTCGTCTTGGTAGCGTCCGAATCAGTCGACTCATCCGTCGGCTCATCGGTGTCTTCGTCCTCGTCGACCGTTTCGGTCTTCTTAGAAGACTTCTTGGTCGTCGTCTTGGTAGCAGTGGGCGCCTCGGGCGTGGTCTCGGGCGCCGAAGATGCGCAGCCGCGCAGAAGCACCACGATGAGCACGATCAGCAGCAACGCCACGGCACCGATGCCGGCGTAGACGATACGCGGATCGAGCCCGTTGTTTTGAGGAGTACGGGATCCGCCGCGTCCACGACCGGAACTGCTGCGGCCGCCTCCCTGAGGCATACGACCACGATTGCTATCGGAACGGCCGCGATAGCCGCCCTGGCCCTGAAGGCTGCGCTGACCCGAGCGGGGCGCAAGTTCACCGCGGCCTTGATAGCCACGTTGGCCCGAACGCGGAGCCGAAGAGCGCTGGCCATACGGCTGTGATTGAGAGCTCGCGCGGGGTATCGGCATCCGCATAGCCACCGCGAGAGCGTCCGGTGGAGACGCCACGGTAACCGCGATCGGAATAGCCGCCGTCGCCGTAGCCGGCACGAGGGTCACGCGCCACGCCGCGGGCAGCGGGAAGTGCACGGTCCTCGGGCATCGGCGTACTGCGGAACCGGTCACGCTGTGAGCGAATCTCCTCGGCCGAACCCGTCTCGGTAATATAACCGGCCTGCTGAGGACGCTGTCCATAGCGGGTCGAACGACCGCCCTGAACCATCAGGAAGCGCCCGTTATCGACCGAGGAACGCGAATTGACGTAGCCGGCGGCGTCCTGAAAACGACCGCCCTGCTGCGACGTTTCGCGTTCGTATGCCATCAGGTCGTCAAAGTAGGCATTGACGACCTCGCGCGGATTGAGGCCCAAAAAGCGAGCATAGCTCGAAATCATGCCCTGTGCATAGCCGCGCGGCGGCATCGAAGCAAAGTTACCGGTCTCGAAAAACTCGATGATCTGCGGCCTGATTTTGATGGTGTTGGCGACCTGCTGAATGGAAAGGCCCATTCGGCGACGCTGCTCGAGCAGCATGTCACCAAAGCGTGCAGCCATCAGAATCCTCCAAACTCACGATCTTCACGTGCCATCTCGGCGTCGACAGATTCCAGCGCGGCAAGCCCCTCCTCGTCCAACAGGACCTCGCGCGGCTTGGAACCGTCGGGCGGGCCGACGACACCCTTTTCTTCCAGCATGTCCATAATACGCCCGGCACGCGCATAGCCAACCTTCAGACGACGTTGCAGGCCAGATGTGGAGCCAAGCTGCGATTCCACCACAATATGGGCGGCTTCCCAAATGAGCGGATCATCGTCTTGCGGCTCGGCGACTCCGGTACGGACAATGCCGCCGCCACCCGCCATGGACATGGAAGCGGGCGCCACGGCAGACAGGATCTCCTCGTGGTAGTCGGGCTCGCTCTGCGACTTGACGAACTCGACGATCTCGTTGATTTCATCATCCGAGACAAAGCAGCCCTGGATACGGCGAGGCTTGCCCCAGTCGACCTTGGAGAACAGCATGTCGCCCAAACCGGTGAGCTTTTCGGCACCCATCTGGTCAATAATAACGCGCGAGTCGATGCCCGTGGCGACGTTAAAGGCGATGCGGTTGGTGATGTTGGCCTTGATGAGGCCCGTCACCACGTTGGAGCTCGGGCGCTGCGTGGCCACGATAAGGTGGATACCGGCGGCACGGCCCAGCTGAGCAATACGCACGATCGAGGCCTCGACATCCATGCCGGCGACCATCATCAGGTCCGAAAGCTCGGCGATGATAATGACCAGATAGGGCATCTTTTGGGGCGGGTTGTCGTAATGCTCAAACTCGCCGGCGGCCTGCTTTTCGTTGTAGGTCGAGATCTTACGCACGTTGAGACGCTCGAAGACCTTCAGGCGACGCTCCATCTCGGACACGGCCCATTGCAGAGCGCTCGCGGCCTGCTTGGGCGCGGTCACCACGGGCACATAGAGATGCGGCAAACCGTTATAGCCCGCAAGCTCGACGCGCTTGGGGTCGACCATGATCAGGCGAACGTCCTCGGGAAGGGCGCGCATGAGCAAGGTCGTGATGATGGAGTTGATCATGACCGACTTACCGGAACCCGCGGTACCGGCAATCAGCAGGTGAGGCATCTTGGCGAGGTCGGCGACGACCGGCGTGCCCTCGGCATCTCGACCGATGGCCAGCTCGAGCGGACCGCCCTTCACATAGGGAAGCACGTCGCCCAGGTTGACGTTCTGGCGCTTGCGATTGGGAATCTCGATACCCACAAGCGAGGTACCGGGGATCGGGGCAAAGATGCGCACCGACTGGGCAGCGAGCGAAAGCGCGATATCGTCCTCGAGGCTCGAAATCTTGCTCACGCGCTCGCCCTCGCCAGGTTGCAGCTTAAAGGTCGTCACCGTGGGGCCGGCGATCCAGCCGACCACGCGGGCACTGCGGCCAAACTCAAGCAAGGTGGATTGCAGTGACTCGGCAGTCTGTTCCAGCTCCTTGTCAGATGACGCGGAGGACGCCGACTGCGGGTTGGCGTGCAGGATCTCGAGCGGCGGAAGCTTGAGGCCGTCCTCTTCTTCGCCCTCGTTATCCGCGGGGGCATTGAACGCTCCCCCATCGCTAGGAGTAGGCGCCTCGGCAGCGCCCGCGACAGCCGTATCGGCAACCTTGGGATGCTTCAAGAAGTCGGGAATCTGAGGTGTTGCCGAGACAGGATTCACGGCAAACGGCGGCTCGGACTCGTCGATCTTATCGGGGTCGTCTTCCATCGAAAGCTGACCGGTTACCTGGTCGCGCCTTGCATGGCGACGCGGCAGCAAAGTTGTCTTTGCGGTCTCAATCGGAGCCTCGTCGTCCTCGTCATCGCCCTCGGTAAGCTCAATCTCGCTATCGGACCAAGACGGGTCGGGCTCGCTTGTATTCAACTTGGGCGTGGCCTTGCCCTTCTTGACATGACGGCGCGGCAGCAGCGTCGTCTAAGCGCGCTCGGCCTCCACGGCATCAGATACGTCGACAAACGGATCATCGTCCTCGTCGTCATCATCCAAAACCGGGTCCACATCGTTGCCCATGACCGTGGTCACGGCAGCATCGGAGCCCTTTTGACGAAAAATGCTCAGGTGCGGACGGGCAACGCCGGGCACCGACAGGGCTTCGTCGTCACCCCACGGGCTCGCGTTAACATCGGCACGACGGCGCTCGGCAAAATCGGCCGCGCGGTCGCGAGCAGAGCGCAGCACGCCACCCACCGAAAAGCCGATGATGACAAAACCAACGACGGCCAGACCCAACAGGACCACCATCGCGATAGGCTTACCCAGGGCATTCTGCAGCGCACTCGCAATAAACGCACCGATGTAGCCACCCGAGGCGGACAGATTTTGCGGCGTGAACATAAGGTCACACGAGTCGCTCGTACCCGGCACCATCAGCGAAAGAATGGAGACAACGGTGATAAAGACCACGGCTCCGCCCGCGACCGAGCGCACGTTGAGCGGCGAGTCCTCGCCTAAAAAGAGCGTGGCGGCAAACAGCAAAATGACGATCGGCAGCACGTAGGCGCCCAGGCCAAAGCCCAGGTGGTAAAAACCGGCAACAGCAGCCGTCACGGGCGCTGTTGCCGGAGAAATCACGGCAATAAAGGACGCAATCGCCAAAACGGCAATGACCACGCCGGCGATATCGCGATTGGCCGAGGGCTCCACCAAGGGCTCAAAATCGTCGAAGTCCGCCTCGTGGCCCTTATTGGCACGCAGATGGGAACCGGCACCCTTAGCAGATGCCGGTTGGTTATTGGCCTTATTGCCTTTGGCGTTTTGTGCAGATCCGCGCGCCAAACTAAACCTCCATGACGACCGGGATGATCATCGGACGGGTGCGCGTACGGCTCCAGATAAAGTTAGAGAGCGAATCGCGCACGGCCTTGCGAATGGCATCGGAACCGCTGCTCGTAAAGCTAAACTTGCCCTTCTCGATCGTCTTCATAATGGACGCGGAGGCATCCTCGGAGAACTGGTCGTCGATGGCAAACGAGACGCCGCGGCCCGAGAACTCGATGGCCTCGATCTTCTTGTGCTTGAGCGAGACGATGGCAACAGCGGTAACCATACCGTCGTTGGCGAGCTTCTGACGATCGCGCAGGACGATGGGGTCGGTATCGCCGATACGCAGGCCGTCGACGTAGACGACGCCGGACTCGACGGGCGTACCGCGTTTGACGATACCGCCGCGCATCTCGAGCGTGTCGCCGTTATCGAGGATAAAGATATGATCGTCCTTGATGCCCATCTTGCGGGCCAGCTGGGCATGCGCGCGCAGATGCACGGCCTCACCGTGAACCGGCAAAAAGTACGTGGGCTAGGCCATGGCCATCAGGAGCGTGAGCTCCACCAGGCTACCGTGACCGGAGACGTGAACGAGAGCGCGGTTCTTATCCCACACGTCGCAGCCGAGCTTGGCTAGGCTGTTGACGACCTGCTGGACGGCCTTCTCGTTGCCAGGAACGGGAGTTGCCGAGAGGATGACGGTATCGCCCTCGTGGATGGAGAGCGTCTTGTGCTCTCCGTTGGCCATGCGGGACAGGGCCGACAGCGGCTCGCCCTGCGAACCGGTGCACATGACGACGATCTTGTCGTCGGGCAGGTTATCGATGTCAAAGGCATCGATGATATCGGCGTCGTCGATGTTGAGGTAGCCAAGCTCGCGCGCCACGCGGGTGTTAGTGAGCATGGAGCGACCGGTCACAACGACCTTACGGCCGCACTTGCGGGCGGCATCGCAGATCTGCTGCAGACGATGGATGTGGCTCGAGAACGACGCGACGAACACGCGACCCGGCGCGTTCTTGATGGCGTGCAGCAGGTTGGGGCCGACTTCGGCCTCGGACTTGGTAAAGCCCGGAACCGTGGCGTTGGTGGAGTCGGAAAGCAGCAGGTCGATGCCCTGCTTGGCAAAGCGGCTGATAGCGGCGTAGTCGGGCGTGACGCCGTCGCTGGGCGTCTGGTCGAGCTTAAAGTCGCCGGTGTGCATAACGGTGCCCTGATTGGTGCGGATGAACACGCCCAGAGCGCCGGGAATGGAGTGCGTCATCGAAAAGAAATCGAGCGAGATGCCGCCGAGGTTGACATGGCTGCCGCCCTTGACCTCGCGGAACTTGGGTGCGCGGATGCGGAACTCAGAAAGCTTGCCCTCGATAAAGCCAAGCGTCAGCTTGCTCGAGAAGATGGGCACCTTATTGTTGAGGTCCTGCAGCAGATACGGAAGCGAACCGGTGTGGTCCTCGTGGCCGTGGGTGACGACGATACCGCGGAGCTTCTCCTCGTTCTCCAGAACATAGGTGTAGTCGGGAAGCACCAGGTCAATACCGGGCTGGGAATCGTCGGGGAACATGAGGCCAGCGTCAACGAGCACCATGTCGTCGCCGCATTCGAAGACCGTCATGTTCTTGCCGATGCCGTCAAGGCCGCCGAGCGGGATGATCTTCAAGGGAGATGGTTTTTTAGCTGCCATAGGTTAGTGTGGTTTCCTTTCTTCGAAACGGGTCTGGAACAACCGACGGGGCGCTTCTGGCAAACCGACCGCCGGGAACGTACAAACATGCATCACAGAGTCGATGCAATAACCACAGTATGATACCCATTTGCACAACAATAGACCACCCATGCATCAAAGCCCCATCTGAACTGGTCCATCCCGCCGGTCAGGGCTCAGCGGCCCCGGCACGGGCTAAGTTTCCTGCTCTACAGTCCTGCTCACGACGGAGGCCACATTAAGTGGCCTCCTGTTCGTGCGGAACTCGCGATAAACTTACCCCCCGCCCCGGAGCCCAGCGGGCAATCATCGTTGTACCTATCACTGATACCAATAAACCGCTTGCATGTCGTCTGTTGGCTTGGCACGGTACAATGCTTGTAGCTTTAAATTTATAAATTAGGGGGGTTAATTCATGGCAGAATCTCGTGCGGAGCGTAGGGCTCGTCGTGCTTTGATGGAGGCGGTTGAGGGGTCAAAGGAGGAGAAATCTTCTACGAAATCCAAGTCTTCTAAAGCTGCAAAAAGCAAATCGACCAAGAGCAAGGCTAAGACCAAGCGTTCTGACTCTCGTCGAGGCGGGGATAAAGCGCCTCAGGCGCGCTCCAAGGGCTCGCACAAGGATTCGGTTTCGTCTGCGCGTAAGGCTGTGGACCCCAAGTCTCCCTGTTCGATCATGAAAGCTAGCGGTGGGTGCACGGCGCTCAATCGTCCTTATATAAAGCAGTTGGCAGCTAAGCAGGCTGCTATGGAGGAGCTGTTTGCTGGGCTCTGTGAGCGCGAGGGCATTAGCGTCGCCCCCATTCGCGGTATGGGCGTCGCACTGGGCGACCCGGGCAAATATCCTGCGCCGCGTGGCTTTCGTCATAAGGCTGCCACTCCGATT
>URTW01000033.1 GCA_900550815.1 uncultured Collinsella sp. | reverse complement strand
AAGGGGCAACTCCTTGCCCGAGAACTTGTTGACCACGGCACCGGCGATGCAACCGAGACTAATGCCGCCAATCACGCCGGTATCGAGCACCTGAAAGCCCATAACGGTGGCCTGGCCGGTTCCGGTACGACCGAGCATGCCGCTCGCATCGGCAAGCGAGCCGGTGGCGTTGAGTACGATGTTGTTAGCCTGCAGGAACAGGAAGAACGACATCAGGGCGATCAGCGAGGCATGGCCCTTGTTCTTCTTTGCCATGGCGCCGGCGATGCCCACGCAGAACAGAATCGAGAGGTTGTTGATGATAAACATCAGCGACTGGTAGACAACGGCGCCCACAAGCTGGAACGGACCGGAGCCCAGTACGGGGACCAAAGCACAAATGGTCTTGTTGGTCAGAATGATGCCCACGATGAGCAGGATGCCGGCAACCGAGAGATACATCATCGGCTGAACGATCGACTTCGCGAACACCTCCAACGGCGCTTTGAAATTGAACTTCTTTTTTGCGGTCATAGCGGTACTCCCCTTCCTTTTCCGCAAATTAAGACAGAAGTGCCCTGGACAAGACCGTGAGCCTTGCCTTATATCAATCGATGTGTGGGCACGTTATGCCTAGAGACCAGGTTCTCCAAGCAGGTTAACAATGTGATACGCGAGATAACTCTTCTCGGCATCGGTAACGACAACGTTATAGGTAGACGACAAGTGGGCGGCTATGGCGTCCGCGCACGAGAATGCGCACGGATACGCCGTTTCATCGATTCGGAACAGCGCGTCGCCATTGATTTGCCCGGCCGTAGGATCGAGCGCTCGCTGTGCGAAAAACTGCAGGTGACGAACGAAACGTTCGTAAGGCAGCGAGGTGTCATCGAGGGTCGTAGAATAGCGCTCAGAAACAATCGCGAGCACGTCGCGAACAAGCTGGACCGAAACAATCAGGCGGTCAGAGCGCTGCGGCATGGTGGCGTTGACGATATGCAAGGTAATGAAACCCTGCTCTTCTTCGCTCATCTGGATGCCCATATACTCCTTGATAATCTGCAGCGCACGGCCCGCAAGCGCATACTCCTTGCGATAGAACTGCTGGATCTCGAGCAGCAACGGATTCTCACAGGAGACGCCCTTGCGCTCGCGCTCCAAAGCAAGGCTGATATGGTCTGCGAGAGCAATGAGAATCTTGTCGTTGATATCAACATTGAGCTCTCGACGGAGCATCTGAACGATGTCCTCGGAAATCACGAGGTTGACGGTGGGGATGGACTCCAAAAGATGTGCCAAGCGGTCGATCGTACGCGAATCCTGAGAAGTTCCCTCCTGCAACGCGTAGGTCTTTTCGATCGACGCCTCGTCGATGGCATCGCCGGCATGACGACCAAAGCAGAGGCCTCGACCGATGACGATGAGCTCGGAGCCATCGTCCGAAGTGACCATTGCGACGTTGTTGTTAAAAACTCGCTTGATAACCACGGTACCCACCACAAGAATTTACTCGGAAAGCCAGATAACAGGCTCTTTAACAGCAACAGGGCCGGAAGCATGCTCACGAAGAGTCGAGTTCTCCGAACGCTCGCACACGATAACGAAGACCGTGGGATCGAAGCCGGCGGCGCGGACCGCGTCGAAATCGACCTCGACGAGGGGCTGGCCCGCGTCGACATGATCACCCTGGGCAACAAGCGCATGGAAGCCCTTGCCCTCAAGCTTAACAGTGTCGATTCCGATATGCAGCATCACCTGAGCAGAGCTGTCGTCGGACATGATGCCCAGCGCGTGCTCAGTCGGAAACAGCGCCGCGACGATGCCGGAAACAGGAGCGCACACCGTTCCCTCTTGGGGAACCACGGCAACGCCATCGCCCACAGCACGGCTGCTAAAAGCGGGGTCATTGGTATTTTCTAGATGAACAAGCTCGCCGGAAACGGGAGCGAGGATTTCGAACTCGGAAGTCGCAGTCGCCTGCTTGTCCGAACCACCCATAAGGCGAGAAAAGAAACCCATGGTGACATGTCCCTTCATAAATATAGCCCAACCAAAATCAATCGAATGCGCCCATTGAGACACACCCGTTCAAAGACTTTGGTTAGGCCCACGTCCGAGGGGACTCGGTAACCTTCCGCATTTCTTTTACGGGGGTTATTGTAGGTAACAACAAAGCCAGAATAATCATTATGACCGGTGAACGGTATTTTTTCATCGATAAACGGTATTTAAGCGGCACTTGGGGACGTTCCTTTTAATATGAGCAGGACATTGTCAAGAGGCAAAATCGGGCCTGGCCCCAACGATATGGGGTCAGGCCCTCTCCCTATATCAGCCCGTCCGCGGCGACCTCGGCGTGTCTTACCGACGCTCGTCTTTGCAGTTTAATATCCGCCCGCGGCGATCTCTCGCTGGGCAATCCGTTGCTACGGCTGAGGCTTCTACGTCGAACCGACAGTCTGTGCACGCGTGTGGCGCCCTGGGCGCTCGCAGAAAAGGGACCTGAGGTTCGCCTCAACGGCTTCGGATCGAACCGCTTCCGGGGTGACTGGCTTATGTGCGGGGGACCGCCCCCCCCCTACGCCTCCTCGGCCATGAGGCCGACCGCCCACACCCAGCAGGCGAGCTCGCGCGCCGTGGCCACGTTCGCCTTGTTGCCGTGGACCCCGCGCGCGAGCAGCGCCTCCCGCCTCTCGACCAGCCTCCGCACGCCCTTGGCGGCATGCCTCCGGGCGCCCCGGTCCGGGGCCTGGCCCCTGGCGAGGCCCTTCGGCCGCCCCGAGCACGTCAGGTAGTGCCACGCGGCCTCGACCAGCGTCTTCCTCAGGTGCTTGTTGCCGGCCTTGGTGATCGAGCCCCTGCGGTCGCTCTCCCCGCTGGAGTGCTCGGAGGGCGTCAGGCCGACCCACGCCGCGAACGAGCGGGCGTTCCCGAACCTCGAGAACTCGCCGGCCTCGAACACGAGGTCGGCGGCGGACGCGGTGTCTACGCCCTTGAGGCAGCGGAGGGAGTCGACCCTCCTCCTCCACCTGGGCTTGCGGGCCTCGGCCTCGACGAGCCCCTCGAGCCTCGCCTTCTCCTCCGCCGCCCGCCTGACCGCGTCGACGTAGTAGGCGAGCACGTCGTTGTCGGCCCTCTCCGCGAACCTTATCGACTCGATCCAGGACCAGTGCGCCCGGGTCCAGTTGCCCTTCCTGCGGCCGGTGGGCGTCCTCTCGTCGAAGGCGAGCCCGTGCCTGAGCAGGAACTTGGAGAGCCGCTGCTTCGAGCGCGAGAGGTCGTCCCTCGCGTCCTCGAGCGCCCTGGTCAGGTCGCGGGCGGCCTCGCACTCGTCGTCGGGGACCCACACCTCGACCACGTTGCCGACCGACAGCATGCGGGCGAGGAACTCGGCGTCGTTGCGGTCGTTCTTCCTGCGCCTGTCCGCGCTGGGCTTGATCATCTTCGAGACGGCGCCGACCACGCAGTCGACCCCCAGGCCGGAAAGCCTCTTCTGCAGGTCGAAGCCCGTGACCCCGGACTCGTACACGCACCTGGCCCTGGGGTCCACGGAGCGGACCCACTCCGCGACGGCGCCGGCGTCGTAGCCGAAGGTCGCGGCACGTACCTCCCCGGTCATGACGTCGAGGGAGACGGCCTTTATCGAGCGGGCGTGGACGTCGAGGCCGACGAAGGTGGTAGTATCGAGCATGGGAGCCCCTTCCATGAATGCGGCGTGGCCGCCGCGGCTGAATTAGACACTCACCATTGTCGGCCTGATCCGCGGTCTTTCATGCAGCAGGGGCTCTCAATGTTTTTATGTCCTGCTCATATCGTCTCTGCCGTCACTTGGGGACAGTCCTAGTCGTTGGGGATCTACCGACGCATTGGGGGTTTGCGCCTTCCATGCATGACAGCCGTCTCTTTTATGTTTCCTTTAGCCGTTGCTGCCTAGGATGGGGGTTAGTCGGTAGGAAGGGAGCGTCTATATGGACGACGCGAGCGAGCGTGCAATCGAAGAGGACATGCTCGATCAGTTCAATTACTTTGATGATGAGGACGAGGAGCTGATCGACCGTCGCGAGCCAGCGCCGCTTGATTCCTTTGATCTGGTCGATGAAGAGCCCGACGAGGACGAGGGCGAATCGGCGGAGCCCTCACAGCCTTCGCGCCTTGACTCGCTGCTTTCGAGAGCCCCCATGCACCACGGCGTTCGTGCCGGCGCGCTCCATATGAAAACTGACTGGCACCAGATCGTGACGGCAGGCGATGAGCTTGCCGTCGATGCGCCACTCACCGATAAGTCATCCATCATCTGCCGCACTGGCATGCTTATGCTGGCAAGCGGAACAGGTGCCTGGCGTGTGCGCGATACCATGAATCGTGTTGCTGCCGTACTCGGCGTCACGATTCACGTCGACCTGAGTCTTCTGTCGTTTGAGTGCACTTGCATCGAAGATGGCCACTGCTTTAACGAGGTTGTCAGCCTGCCCACAACGGGAGTCAATACCCATCGCATTTGGATGATGGAGAGTTTCCTCAAGGAAATTGAGACCTATGGTCGTCGCTTCACGGTACACGAGTATCACGAGATGCTCAAGACCGTTGAGAGTTCAAAACCCGATTACTCTCCCTGGCAACAGGGCCTTGCGGCAGCTTGTGCTTGCGGCGCCTTCGTCTTTTTGCTCGGCGGCGGCCCTATCGAGATGGCCTGCGCGTTTGTGGGCGCGGGTGTCGGCAACTTTGCCCGCTCCCATATCCTCAGGCAAGGCCTTGGTCAGTTCAGCGCGCTGACGACCGGCGTTGCGCTCGCTTGCGTTTCGTATCTGCTGGCATTGCTCGGCCTTGGCCAGGTCGTACCGGGGGCAATGTCGCACCAAGAAGGCTATATCGGCGCCATGCTCTTTGTGATTCCCGGCTTTCCGCTCATTACGGCAGGCCTCGACATCGCTAAGCTCGACATGCGAAGTGGTATCGAGCGCCTGTCATATGCCGTATCGATTATTGTGATGGCGACGCTCGTAGGTTGGATGGTTGCCGAGTGTGTTGGCCTGGCGCCGGACGACTTTGCGCCGCTCGGCCTTTCGCCGCTTGCTCTTACGCTCCTGCGCGTGGTGATGAGCTTCGTTGGCGTATTCGGCTTCTCGGTGATGTTCAACAGCCCGGTAAAGATGGCCGCGGCAGCTGGGCTGATCGGCGCCGTGTCCAATACCCTGCGTCTGACCCTTGTCGATGCGCCGACGATGATTCCCTTCCTGGGCCTCAGCACGGGAATGCCTCCCGAGGCAGCAGCGTTTATCGGCGCGCTGGTATCGGGTCTGCTGGCAAGCTTGGCCGAAGTCAAGCTCACCTACCCGCGTATCGCTCTCACGGTGCCTTCGATTGTCATTATGGTGCCGGGTTTGTATCTGTATCGCTCGATGTATTACATGTGCACCTTCGACACGGTCAATATGCTCGGCTGGTTTGTGCGCGCAGTGCTCATCGTGGCGTTTTTGCCCGTTGGCCTGGGTGTGGCGCGTACGCTCACCGACCCTCGCTGGCGCCACACCAGCTAATTGGTGCAAGGGAGACAGGTTACTTTGCACCAAATGAGTTGCGGTGAAATAGGGACTGAATTGCTGCCTAAAGGGTCAAAACAGTCCGTATTCCACCGCAACTTATGGGGTCGGGGGATTATCGGTGCCCTGCATCTTCATAAACTCAACGCTTACGAAGCGCATGCGTTTCGTGCTAGGCTGGTTCCACCACATAAGTAGTCGCAGACGCGCGTACCACGGGCGGGCGAGATGAAGTTCCAACAGCTCCATCTTGCCCGCCCGTTTTTGTTGCGTGGCGCCGCGGTACAACACAGAGAGGAATCTGCCCTTTATGCCTATCAACAAACGAGAGAGCCTGCTGTTCACCTTTATCATGTGCTTTTGCATGGTGCTCTGGATGAGCATCTACAACGTTGCCCTGCAGCACGGGGCCATCAACGGCGAGGTCGTTGCCGCTGCGTGGCTCGGCTTCCCCGTTGCCTACATTTTTGCCATGTGCTGCGACTGGTTCGTCGCCAGCCCGCTCGCCAAGGGTTTCGCCTTTAAGTACTTGGTCACGCCGGGCAAGAGCTCGCCACTTGCCATGACGCTCGCCGTCAGCTCCTGCATGGTCGTCCCCATGGTTATCATCATGTCGCTGTACGGTGCCTGTGAGGGTCTGACGCACATGCCCGGCGGCATCCTTGCGAACCTGTATTCCGTGCCCGCGATCTGGATGATCAACATCCCGCATAATTTTGTGATGGCGCTGCCGTGGAACCTTTTGGTAGCCGGTCCGATTTCCCGCTTCGTCTTCCGTCGCGCCTTCCCTGTGGGGACGGTTTTCGAGGAGGAGCATGCCGAGCTCTTGGAGCAGGCTATGGCTCCTGAGTGCGAGTAGCTCGCTTAGGGATCTGCTGAGCGCGGGCGACTTGCTTGGTTGGAGCCCTAAGCGTGGATAGCTCTCTCGGCGACATCGCGGGCGTGAGCGGTGCGCATGACCGGAGGGCCCGTGCTGCTCCGTTGCCCGACGTGCTAGCGCGCAGAACAATCTGTTGGTGCATTCGGCGGCTGCTGAAGCGTTTCGGCAGCCGCTTTTTATACGGAGTTTAAATACAACAGTCTGTTGTATTACGTAGAGTGGTATATCTCTAGCGGGAAAAATGCGAGAGACGGAGCATTATGGCGTTGCTAGTAGGACTGGACGTAGGGTCGACGACGACCAAAGTTTACGCGATGCACGAGGATATGACCGAGGCGTGGTGGGGATATCGCCGCCACGGGGCGTGTCAGACAGCGAGCGTGCGCGCCATGCTCGGCGAGCTCGCCGAGCGCTTTCCCCATGAGTCGCTGCGCGTTGCGGTGACCGGCTCGGGTGCGCGCGATATCGCGACCGCGCTGGGCGCCTCGTACGTTCAGGAGGTGGTCGCCAACGCGCTCGCGATCAGCAGGTTCTATCCGCAGACGCGCTGCGCCATCGAGCTGGGCGGCCAAGACGCCAAGATGATCTTCTTCCGCACCAACGATAAGGGAGACATCGAGGTTGCCGACATGCGCATGAACGGCTCGTGCGCAGGCGGTACCGGTGCATTTATCGACGAGATGGCAAAGCTCATGGGGGTCGGCACCGAATCGGGCGAGTTCGAGCAGCTCGCAAGCCGGGGAACGACCGTCCACGAGGTCTCGGGCCGCTGCGGCGTGTACGCAAAGCCCGCTCTCCAGCCGCTGCTCAACGCGGGCCTTCCTGCCACCGACCTGGCGCTTTCGGCGCTTCACGCGGTCGCCCGCCAAACGATCGGCGGTCTGGCCCAGGGTATCGACATCGAGCCGCCGGTAATCTTCGAGGGCGGTACGCTCGCCTACAACCCCACACTGGTCCGCGTGTTCCGGGAGCAACTGAATCTATCGGACGATCAGGTTATCGTCCCGCGCGATCCGCAGATCATGGTCGCGCGCGGTGCCGCCCTGTCGCTGACCGACATGTTCGCATCGTCCCAACCGATCGACCTTCCCGACGCTTTTGTCCGGCTGGATAAGCTCGAGACGGTCGCGCCCGCAAGCGGGGAGGGACGTCTTGCCCAGCCCTTTTTTGCCACACCTGCCGAGCAGGCGGATTTTACGGCACGCCATGGCAAAGAGACGCCGGCAAAGGGTCCGGATGCGTATGCGCCCGGAGAGACGGTGCGTGTGGCGCTCGGTATCGATTCGGGGAGCACGACGACCAAGTTCGCCCTGGTCGATGAGGCGGGTGAGCTTGTCGATTCGTTCTACGCGTCTAATAACGGCAGACCGCTCGACGTCGCCCAACAGGGTCTTGTCAGCTTGAAGAACCGCTGGGAGACAGCGGGAGTCACGCTTGCGATCGATGCCGTGGGCACCACGGGATACGGCGAGGAGCTTTTCGCGCGCGCGTTCCACGCCGACTACCATACGGTCGAGACGGTCGCGCACGCCCGCGCCGCGTGCGCATGCGTTCCCGATGCGACCTTCGTGCTCGACATCGGCGGACAGGATATGAAGGCCATCTGGCTCAACCACGGCGTGCTGACCGATATCGTCGTCAACGAGGCGTGCTCTGCGGGCTGCGGCTCGTTCCTCGAGGGTTTTGCCAAAAACCTCGGAATAGCCGTTGAGGATATCGCGACCGAGGCATTTTCGTCCAAAGCCCCCGCCGTTCTCGGCAGCCGCTGCACGGTGTTCATGAACAGCAGCGTCGTTTCCGAGCAGCGGCGCGGTAAGGGTCCGGGCGACATCATGGCCGGTCTCTGCCGTTCGATTATCGAGAACGTGTTCACCAAGGTCATTCACGATTCTAAACTCAGCCGTCTGGGCGCCATAGGCGTCGGCCAGGGCGGCACGTTCCGAAACGACGCGGTGCTGCGCGCATTCGAGCAGTATCTGGGCAAACCCGTCACGCGTGCGCCCCACCCGGGGCTGATGGGCGCTATCGGTATCGCCCTGCTCGCGCGCGAGGAATGCCGCAAGGGCGACGCCGGCACGTCGTTTATCGGGCTCGATGCCGTGGAGCGCTTCGAGCATCGCGAGTTCGGCGGCGTTACCTGCCGTCGGTGCAACAACCGCTGCCAGCGCGCGGTCGTGGCATTTGGCGACGGCTCGCTTTACGTCACGGGCAATCGCTGCCCGCGCGGCGGCGCCATCTCATGGGATGAGCTCGTGCGCGAGGTTCCCGCGGCGGAGGAGCTGCGTCCGCAGGGTGCTTGCGAGGCACAGGCACCCGGCACGGGGCGCGACCGGACCGCGGCTGCCCCCAATCTCTTTGTCGACCGCGAGAAGCTGCTGTTCGAGTCGTACCCCACGGTTCCCGTCTGCGGGGGGCGCGATGTCACGATCGGCATTCCCCGTGTGCTCGAGTTCTGGGACACCATGCCGTTCTGGTCGACGTTCTTCAGCACGCTCGGCTTTAAGGTGCGCGTCTCGGGACGCAGCACCAAGGCGATGTACGAGCGCGGTCTGGCGCACGTCACATCCGACACCGTGTGCTTCCCGGCCAAGCTCGTCCACGGGCACATCCGCAATCTCGTCGACGCCGGCGTCGACCGCATCTTCATGCCCATCATCACGACGGTGCCCACCGAAAACACCGCCTCTACCAGCGAGTGGATGTGCGCCGTCGTAAAGGGATACCCCTACGTGATGCGCAATTCCGATAACCCGGAGGAGCGTTTCGGCGTTCCGTTCGATACGCCGCTGTTCCACTGGTACGACGAGGGCGACCGAAACCGCCAGCTCAAGGCGTGGGGCAAGGAGACCTTCGATATCGATGCCGACCTGGTTGCCAAGGCGACCGAGCAGGCGGACCGCGCGCAGGAGACGTTTGAGAACCAGCTGCAGCTGCGCGGCAGGCAGGTGCTCGAGAACGTGCGCGAGGACGGCGGCTACGCGGTGGTGATCGCTTCGCGCCCGTACCACAACGACCCGCTGGTCAACCACGGGCTGCCCAAGCTCTTCTCTGAGCGCGGCATCCCCGTGCTGACGCCCGATGCGGTGCCGGGGGTCTGCAACGTCGATCTTTCCAACAGCCGCATCGACATCGTGAACAACTACCATGCGCGCATGCTGTCGTGCGCGGTCATCGTCGCATCGACGCCCGAGCTCGAGCTCGTGCAGATGGGCAGCTTCGGCTGCGGCCACGATGCGTATCTCACCGACGAGATCGCGCGCATGATGGGCGAGATGGGCTCCAAGGTTCCGATGATGATCACGCTCGATGAGAGCGACGTCGCCGGTCCCATGGGCATTCGCGTGCGTTCGTTTATCGAGCCGGTCAACCGTCGTCGCGCGGAGGAGCGTGCCGAGGGCGCCCGGGTGCACGCGGTCCATCCGCTCGACGACCCGTATAAGGTCAAGTACACCAAGCGCGACCGGCACGACAAGATCGCGCTGGTCCCCAACACCTCCCATGCGTTCTGCAGGCTCATGACCGCGGCGATGCGCAATCAGGGCGTGCGCGCCGAGGCCCTTGATATCGGGCGCGAGGATGCCATCCGCCTGGGCAAACGCTATGTGCACAACGACATCTGCTTCCCCGCGCAAATCGTGATCGGCGAGGCGCTCGCGGCACTCAAGAGCGGTAAGTACGACCCGCACGACGTCGCCGTGGTGACTGGCAAGTATATCGGCGACTGCCGCCTGACGCACTACATGCCCCTGCTGCGCCGCGCGCTCGACGACGCGGGATACGACTATGTCCCGGTGCTCACCAACGACGACGTCGATGCCCACAATGCGCATCCGGGCTTCAAGCTCGGCCTTGGCCCGAGCATCCAGATCGCCTACGGTCTTCCCATGATCGATGCCCTCGAGGCCATGCGGAGGCGCAGCCGTCCCTATGAGCTCGAGAAGGGCGCGGCGGACGCTGCGTTCGACCGCGCGCTCGATGAGGTTATCGAGGGCATGGAGCGCTCGGGGCTGAGAGGCCAGGCGACGGGCTTCAAACGCGCGCTTGCGATCATGGACGCCGTTCCGTACGACCGCTCGAACCCGCATCCGACCGTTCTCATCGTGGGCGAGTACCTGCTCAATTTCCATCTCGGCGCCAACCACGAGATCGAGCGCTACCTCGAGGACAACGGGCTCGAGGTCATCGAGGCGCGCATGACCGACGTGATCCGCAAGACCTATTTCTACAAGCATGCGCAGTCGCGCGAGTTCCACGTCGACCTGTCGCTGCCCGAAAAGGCCTGGTACGCCACGGCGGACAACCTGTTCGAGCTCGCGCACGACCGTTGCGACCGCCTGGGCGCGGCGAGCCCGCTCTACGAGCCGCCGACGCGCATGCCCGAGCTCGTGCGCGCGAGCGATAAGATCCTGCACCATACGTTCGATGCGGGCGAGGGCGTGCTGATTCCGGCGGAGATCCTCGAGCACGCCAAGCGCGGCTGCCGCAACTTCGTGATCCTGCAGCCGTTCGGGTGTCTGCCCAACCATGTCGTGGGGCGCGGGCTCATCCATGCGCTCAAGGAGCAGTATCCCACGGCGCAGTTCCTGCCGCTCGACTACGATCCCGACGTGAGCTTCGCCAACGTGGAGAACCGTCTTCAGATGCTCATCATGAACGCCAAGGCGCAGGGGTGCGGTGAGGCGCATGGCGAGACCGCGTAAGGACGCCGATGCGCCCGATGCACGCACCCGTATCATCGAGGCGTTTTGGGAGCTCATCGAGAACAACAGCATCTTCGAGCTGTCGGTTGGCGAGGTGACCCGCGCCGCCCAGTGCAATCGCGGAACGTTTTACTACTATTTTCACGATTTCGATGAACTCGTCGCCATCGCCATAGCCCAGCTGCTGCAGGATAACGAGCTCATCACCGATGCCCTCTGGCATTTTTCGAGCGAGGGCGACCTTTCGGCGTTCGACCGGCGCGACGTCCGCTGCCTGCTGCGGCGCATCGTCATCACCATGAGGGCGGGTGCCGCCGAGCAGGTCGAGCAGGGCATCCATACGATCATCATCGACCGCGTGAGAGAGATCGTCCACCCCGACGGAGAAGAGCTCAAGGCAGATTCGAGCTTTGCGGTGGGCTTTCTGGTCTCGGGCATCATGGGCTTTGTGATGGCGGTCGGCTTTGCCCGGGAGGGCGGCGAGGAGATAGACCTCGAGCAGCTGGGGGACAGCGCGTGCGCGTACCTGAGGGCGGTCGCCATGCAGACGGTTGAAACGGTCGCGCAAGTCGAGGGCGTCGATACATCCGAGCTGCTCGAACGCGTCTCCAAGGAGGCCGATGCCTATCGCGCATCGCGTGCGACGAGTCCCGACGTGGTGAAAGACGTCTAGGGTTTCTCTTGCGGGGCGCCCGTCGCGCATCGCGCGGTGAGTCCCGCGATGCGGTCATAACCTGCATTCATGTGAGCCGGGTTTATAGATATTCCTCCAGCTGTTAACATATACTCCATATGGGTAAAGAGACCAAAGCGCTGCCGCGGGGCGGCGCTTTGCGTTTGAAAAAACTAGCTCGTCTAAGAGGAACTAGCATGTTAGACCGTTTTACCGATCGTGCGCGTAAGGTCATGTCCATGGCCAAGCAAGAAGCGCTCGATCTTCATTCAAATAAGGTGGGCACCGAGCACCTGCTGCTCGCGCTTGCCAAGGAGGACGAGGGCATTGCCGCCGAGGCGCTGCGTTCGCTCGACATCTCCTATGATGACATCATGGATACCCTCAAAGAGGTCCAGACCACGGTTCCCGAGCCCAGCGAGGAGACCGAGGCTGCCAAGCTCGCCTTTACGCCGCTCGTCATCAGCGTGATGGAGCGCTCCTTCCGCGTGGCACGCGAGAACAACCAGACCTACGTTTCGACCGAGCACTTGCTGATCGGCATCGTCGAAGAGGGCAACGGCATGGCCATGGACATCCTCATGCGCCTGGGCGTGTCGTCTGCTTCCATTAAAAAGGCCATCGAAAAGCTCACTGCCAAGGATCAGGACAAGAAGCGTCCGCTCGCTGGCGCTGGCGCTGGTCGTCCCGGTGCGGGCCTGCCGTTCTTTAGCGGCTCGGATGCCTCTCAGCAAAAGGGGAATGGCACCGATACGCTTAAGCAGTTCGCGACCAACCTCACGCAGAAGGCGCGCGATGGCGAGCTCGACCCTGTAATTGGTCGCGAAAAGGAAGTCCAGCGTATGTTGGAAATTCTTTCGCGCCGCACCAAGAACAACCCGCTCATTCTGGGCGACCCCGGCGGGGGCAAGACGGCCATCGTCGAGGGCCTGGCTCAGCAGATTGCAGCCGGCAACGTGCCCGAGAACCTCATGAACCAGAATATCTGGACGCTCGACCTGCCGGGCCTCGTGGCGGGCGCCAAGTATCGCGGCGAGTTTGAGGAGCGCCTCAAGAACGTGATCCAGGAGGCGACCGAAGCCGACGACGTCATCTTGTTTATCGACGAGATGCACACCATCATCGGTGCCGGTTCTGCCGAGGGCTCCATCGACGCGAGCTCCATGCTCAAGCCGGTGCTCGCGCGCGGTGCCTTCCAGATTATCGGCGCCACCACGGCCGAGGAATTCCGCAAGTATCTCACCAAGGACCCGGCCTTCGAGCGTCGCTTCCAGACCATTGATGTCGAGGAGCCGAGCGTCGAGGACACGGTCAAGATCCTGACCGCGCTCAAGCCTCGCTACGAGGAGCACCACCATGTGCGCTATACGCAGGGTGCTATCGAGGCCGCCGCGAATCTTTCCAACCGCTACATCCAGGATCGCTTCTTGCCCGATAAGGCCATCGACCTCATCGACGAGGCCGGTGCCCGCGCTCGCATCGCCGCGAATCGCGCGCCCGAGCCGGTGCGCGAGGCTGAGCATCGCATAGAGGAGCTTAAGGCCGCCGCGCAGGAGGCCACCGAGAGCGACGACATGAACAAGGCCGCCGAGATCACCGAGCAGCAGAAGGCCGCCGAGATTGAGCTCGCCGAGGCCAAGGCCGCCTGGACGGCCGAGCTCGACGCCAGCCCGCTCACCATCGATGTCTCTCAGATCGCCGACATCGTGTCCGTGACTTCGGGCGTGCCGGTTTCCTCGCTCACCGAGAGCGAGAGCCGTCGCCTGCTGCAGACCGAAAGCGTGCTCAAGACCCGCATTATCGGCCAGGACGAGGCCGTCGAGGCCGTCGCCAAGGCCGTGCGCCGCAGCCGCTCGCCGCTCAAGGACCCGCGTCGCCCCGGCGGTAGCTTTATCTTCCTGGGCCCCACCGGCACGGGCAAGACTGAGCTCGCCAAGACGCTCGCCGAGTACCTCTTTGGCAGCAAGGACGCGCTCATCAGCTTCGACATGTCCGAGTTCGGTAGCGAGTTCGAGGTCTCCAAGCTCATCGGTAGCCCTCCGGGTTAC